>JBBFLK010000015.1 GCA_037479115.1 Anaerohalosphaeraceae bacterium
TTACCACCGTTCCAGCCGCATCAAACAGCACCGCCGGACTGTACAGGTGGTCATGACCTACACTTGCCAATCGGAACATCCGGCAATTTTATCCATCTCCGCAAAAAGCGCTGTGTATCATCTTTTTCCTCTTTTTGTAAACGATGATCATCAGAATGGCTGCCAATATCAAAACGCTCAAAAACAAAAACAATAATATCACAAGGGTAACAAAAATAGTAACCACGGGAGATTGGCCGACTGCCAGAACAACCCTTGGTTTCTGATTATTCGTTGCATATTTCATCTCTATTGCATACTTGCCCGGCTCCGTGACTTCAAAAGAACCGATGGCAAAAGCCTTTCTGGCATCGATGGTGTACGTAATTCTTTCGGGTTCTAACGGTTTCAATTCTATCGGTTTTTCTTTATCTGAATGGTATATCTGAATATCAAAGTCATTTGATAGCTTTTCGGGCGTCGAATAATGCTGTCCATCGAGGGTGCTGACATATTCGTAAAAAATATAATGCGTTCCGGTTTTCTCGAGAGGAAAAACTCTGCGGCCGGGAAATACGCCTTGTTTGAAATGGGTATCGAGTTTATTTGTAAAATGCAAAAAGAAGACTATATATCCGCTTAAACCGGATACAAATATGATGATTGAGACCAAATACCACAGGCGAGAAGGGGGCTTCGCTTCCACAGAATCTCCGTAGAATTATTGTTGTGAAGATTGATTGTTTACAGGCAGAATACAGCCTGACTTCCCGTATATTCTGGGCAGATCGTATCGTTCCCCTGTTTCTGTATCCCAGACAACCGGCAAAAACTGCACGTCGGGGATAATAAGAAAACGAAGTCTCAAAATTTCCAGTACAGCAAAGACATATCTTCCTGAAGAATCCCAATTCATGCCTAAAATGAAGTGTCTTGTCCTGAATACTTCTTTAAGGGTTTGCTTATCAAGATCATATCGGTATGCAGCTTTGTAATATTTGTCGCCTTGAGCCACGGTTCGGCAAAACGCTATTTCGTTGTCCGATAAACAGGAAACCCAATAGCCGTCCGTAACATAAGTAGAGACGGATGTTTGTACATCTACCATATAAATGCGGCCGCCGACGGAGTAAAAGATGGATTCGTCGGTGTGCGACCAGTCGAGGGAGTCAATGCTCTCAATGTTTAGGAGCCTCTTTTCTTGGTTTTCTTTCAAATAAAAGACACAGATGCATTGTGTACAGCCGTCATCAAGATATCTTTGATAAGCGATCTTTTCACAGTCATGAGATACTTTTTTCGTTCCGAGAACACGGATTGAAAATTCGACGGGCGTGTTTTTTGTTTTATCGGGGAGAGGTTCGGCGCACAGAATATGCTCTTTCCAAAAGTCACTGTAGAAGATGATTTGGTTGCAGATGTCAACATCCTGTGAATGCATGGCAACAATATTATCGGTCTGGGGGATGGATTCCCATTTTCTTGTCAAACAATTGAGTTTGTAAAGCTGGGGGCCCACCCAATATACAGAAAGATCGGCCTCTTGAAGCATACGTATGCTTTTCTGTTCTCTTTTTGCGATTGACATCTGTTTATAGAATTCCATTCCAATTACGGCTGAACAGGCGACCGCCAAAAGGAATCCGAATGCCGATTTCATCTTATAAGCCATAATGAGGGGACCTTACCGTACATATGATTATAGGTCCTGCTGTTCCATAGACGACGGTATATTTTAAACACGTCGGATCACCGGCATGCCACGCAGGTTTCCATTTTGATTTTAGACAACAATAACTTAACGCCCGAGCAGCCCAAGTGTGGCAATTATTGCCAATTGCGGAGTAAGGATTATTTCGAGATGCATACTGAAGACGTGCTGCGCAATCCTTAATCTCATCGCATGATACACAAGAACATTTCTTTCCAGCCCCATTTCCGGCTAACATCCTTCTCTGGGAGGATTTATCGAGGAAGACGTCATATGCTGTTTCATTTGTGCGGTTAGCGTCAGGGGATGTCCACCTTAGATCACAGTGTTTGCTCCCTATAGCGTTAGCACCCTTCTCAATACTATCATCTGCAATAATATCTCCACAATAGACATAAAGATCACATTCATTGGCAGGAGCTACACGTAAAGCAGGTTTAGGTTTAGCAGGAGGAAAAGGAGCCGGAAGCGGATACGGGACGGGCAGGGGTGGGTATGGGCTGATAGGGCTGGGCGGCGGGAGCAATCCAAGGGGATCCAGATATCTGCAAGAATTGTTTTTTGCATATTCATACCTGTTCATTCCGTCGGCGTACTGACTTGTCGGGGCGAAGGGGTTAATCCTTCCGCCGGCCGGGTCAAGACTCAGCGGGTCCGGCTGGAGGAATCGGCCGCTGTCCGGGTCATAATACCTGGCGCGGTAGTACATAATTTCCAAAAATCCTGTTTGGGAAGTTCCCACCCGGTCCAGTTCCCGCCCCGTAAAGGCGTAATAATTGCCCAAAATCTGCCAGGCCGGCCACGGCACCGCCCCCCACGCCGCCGAATAGGGCCTCATTCGACCGTAAGCATCGTATTCATAGCGTCTTACCACCGTTCCAGCCGCATCAAACAGCACCGCCGGACTGTACAGGTGGTCATGGCCGTAGAGATACTCCGTCCCCGTCGGCTGCCGCATCATCAAAACCTCATCGATGTAATTGCCGAATACAAACGTCCGCGAATCGCTTTCTACCCCGCTGCTGCTGACCGAGGTCCGCAGCAGCACCCGCTGGTCATCGTAATAATACCGCTCGGCCGTGTTGTTCGGATTGAGCTTCTCAATCCGCCGCCCGAGTGCATCATTTCTTTAACCGGCAAAAAGCGAAATAGCAGACAAATACCGTCCTTTATTGCCTCGCTTTTATAGCCGTCTCATCCGGCCCATTCTTCCCGCCGGAAAGCCGCTTCATTCATTCCACACCCCGCAGGACACACAGCCGGTGTGTCGGCAGGGCAGCCCAACCGCCGAAGACAGCACGATACCCTCCTTTCCTTTTGGATGGGGGAGAAACGCGGGTGCTGCAAAGGAAGGAAAGAAAAACTCTGCTGCCCGACAGCAGAAACCGCCTGCAACGGTTTTGGCCGCAAGTTGTGTTTGGTTCATTATTTGCCCTTATCTCTGCGAAATCTCATTTTACTATAACCAAAACCACGACAAAATCAAGAAAATTACGGCTTATCCTTGTAGAAAGAGTGCGGATGGGGTATGCTTGTTTACTGAAGGAACAAAAAAATCAGCAGGGATGTCCAGATGCCGGCGGTCATTGCCAAGCCCGATACCGTTGAAAAACTGCGGATTTTGTCCAGTGATGCTCAATATGACCTGGCCTGTGCCTGCGGGACGACGCGCCCCGAAGAGCACCGCAAACGCGGCCTCGACGGACGCTGGATTTATCCGGTGACCCTGCCCAACGGAGGCACCAGCGTCTTATTTAAGACCCTCCTGTCCAATGTTTGTTCAAACGACTGCAAATATTGCCCGCTTCGGAACGACCGGGACCTTCGCCGCTGCACCCTGACTGTTGACGAAACCTGTCGGGTGTTTCTCGAGTATTATCACCAAAAGAAGGTCTTCGGTCTCTTTTTGAGCAGCGGGGTGATCGGCACGCCGGACCGGACGATGGACCTTTTGAACGGGATTGCCGAGACGCTTCGAAAAAAATATCAGTTCCGAGGCTACATCCATTTGAAAATCATCCCAGGTGCCAGTCCTGCCGCCATTGAAAAAGCCCTTTCTTTGGCGACCGCTGTGTCGTTGAATATTGAAACCCCCGGAGCGGAGTATCTTTCCAAACTCTCTTCCCGAAAAGATTTTGTGAAGGACATCGTCGAACCGCTCAAGCTCATCAGCCGACTGACGGCCAAGGGGGCCCGCTATGCCGGGGTCAAGCAGACGACCCAATTTATTGTAGGGGCGGCCGATGAGCCGGATGAAAAGATTGTCCGGTATATGTTCGGTCTGTATAAGCGGCTTCGGCTTCAGCGGGTTTATTTCAGTGCCTATCAGCAGGGGCTGGGGGCTTCGGATTTGCCTGCGGAGCGAACCCTGACAAATCCGGCGGATGTTCTCACTCGGGAGCATCGGCTTTATCAGGCGGATTTTCTGATTCGAAAATACGGATTTGAAGAGTCGGATTTCCACTTTGGGCCGGACGGCCGTCTGCCGCTCGATAAAGACCCAAAAGAATTGTGGGCCACCCGTCATCCGGAATTCTTTCCGGTCAATATCAATCGAGCCTGCCGAGAAGAGCTGCTACGGGTACCCGGATTGGGGCCTATTACGGTAAACCGGATAGTGGAACTCCGTAAATCGGGGAGGATTCAGCGGCTTGAAGACATTGGAAAGCCGACAAAGCTGCTCCAGAAGGCATCCGGCTATATTTGTTTCTAAGTTATTTCATTTCAAATGCTTATAAAACAATCACTGCCGACTTGTCTTTGTTTTTTGGTTTTGCAAAGGAAAAGTTTTTCAAAAATGAACAAAATCCCTTGCAAAAACAAAGGATAAAAATAGAATGTCATTTTTATGAATTTGGGCTGAAGTGAGAACACTTAATTTGAAAGGAAGGTTCGACTTTCTATGATTAAAGTGAAGGCCAGAGCAGGCGAGAGCGTTCAACAGATGGTCAAGCGGTTCAAAAAGATGTGCGAGAAAGAGGGACTGATTCGCGACATCAAGCGAAACAGTTATTATGAGAAGCCCTCGGAACGCAACCGCCGCAAACGCCGCAAATCACAGCGGATGGCTCGTCTGTTCAGCTCAATGAATCTTTAATCGTTTTGACATAATCCGAATTGCCGGCCGGACAAGCGTTCATGAGACTCTTGTCCGGCTTTTTTGCGCCGTGAAACACCGAAAAAACGATATGTTTTGCTGAAATGTCTGTTTTTACGCTGAAAAGTTCGTTTGAGCCCCGAGGGGATCAGCCGCAGGCCATCCAGAAGCTTACCGAAGGAATTCACAACGGTCGGCGGTATCAAACCCTTTTGGGGGTTACCGGCAGCGGCAAGACCTTTACGATGGCCAATGTGATTGAGCGGGTGGGACTGCCGACGCTGGTTATTTCTCACAACAAAACGCTGGCCGCTCAGCTGTATGAGGAATTTCGTGAGCTGTTTCCCGACAACGCTGTAGAATACTTCGTCAGTTATTATGACTATTACCAGCCCGAGGCCTACATTCCGCAGCGTGATATTTACATAGAAAAAGACGCCTCTCGCAATGATGAGTTAGACCGGCTGCGGCTGTCGGCTACCACCAGTCTGATGAGCCGCCGGGATGTTATTATCGTAGCCAGTGTGTCCTGCATTTTCGGGCTGGGCAGTCCGGAGGATTATCAGGCAAGCGTCATCGGCGTGCGGGTGGGGGACACGCTGGACCGCAATGAACTGCTCGGCCGGCTGGCGGATTTGCAGTACAACCGAAACGATTTGGATTTCGCCCGCGGAACGTTTCGGGTGCGCGGCGATGTCGTCGAACTGTGGCCGTCCTATGAATCATACGGCGTCCGCTTTGAGTTTTTCGGAGACGAAGTGGAGGCCATTCGCTACATCCATCCGGTCAGTGCGCAGGTGCTGGCGGATGAGCAGCAGGTCTTTATCTATCCGGCCAAGCATTATGTTCTGCCGGCGGAACGGATTGAAACGGCCTGCCGAAGCATCGAGGAGGAGCTTCAGCAGCGGCTCCTTGAACTTCGCCACGAAGGCAAACTGCTCGAAGCCCAGCGATTGGAGGCCCGGACCCGTTATGATTTGGAGATGATTCGCGAGGTCGGCTACTGCAGCGGCATCGAGAACTATGCTCGGCATATGGCCGGTCTGAAACCCGGAGCCCGACCCTATACACTGCTGGATTATTTCCCGGAAGATTTTCTGCTGTTCATCGATGAATCGCACGTGACCATTCCGCAGCTGCGGGCGATGTATCACGGCGACAGGCACCGCAAGGAAGTGCTGGTGGAGCACGGTTTTCGCCTGCCCAGTGCGCTGGATAACCGTCCGCTGCGGTTTGAGGAGTTTCAGGAACGCTGGAAGTATGTGATTTTTGTCTCTGCCACACCGGCACCGTATGAGCTGCAGCTTTGCGGCGGTCAGGTTGTGGAACAGATTATTCGTCCGACCGGTCTGGTCGACCCGGAGATTTTCGTCCATCCGGCCTCCGACCAGATTCCGCATTTAATCGGCGAAATAGAAAAGCGCATCAAAGCAGGCCAGCGTGTGCTTGTGACCACGCTTACCAAACGGCTGGCGGAGGATTTGTCTGCGTATCTGGCCTCCAAAGGGATTCGCTGCCGATACCTGCACAGTGAAATCCAGACCCTCGAACGGGTGGAGATTCTGCGGGATCTGCGGACGGGCGAATTCGACGTTCTGGTCGGCATCAATCTGCTTCGGGAGGGGCTGGACTTGCCGGAAGTGTCGATGGTGGCGATTCTCGATGCTGATAAAGAGGGGTTCCTGCGGAGCGAAACCTCTCTGATTCAGACCATAGGGCGTACCGCCCGCAATGTCGATGCAACGGTCTGGCTGTATGCTGATACGATTACCCCTTCGATGCAGAAGGCGATTGACGAAACCCGCAGACGGCGTACAATGCAGCTGGAATACAATGCCCGTCACGGCATTACTCCGCAGACCATCCGCAAGGAGATTCAGCGAGGACTGGCTGAACAGCTTCGAGCCCGACAGGCGGCCCGCGAAGCGGTCGGTTTGGAGGACCGAGAGTACGACCGGGTGGAATTGATTGCCCAGCTGGAAAAGGAGATGCTCGAGGCGGCCGAGCAGCTGGAGTTTGAGCGGGCCGCCCGGCTGAGAGACCAGATTCGCCAGCTGAAGGAAATGCCTATTTTTGAGGCGGGAAAGAACCGTGCAGGCGGACGTCGCGGCAGCCCCGCAGGCCGGAAAAAACAAAATTGAAAAAAGACTGCCCGCAGAGAGGACCTGAGGCCTATGCCCAGAAAAAAAGCAGAACAGCCGGCGCGACGAATCCGAAAACCGGACATGAGAAATGTACGGCCCCTGCTCGAGCTGGCGGTCAAAGAGGATTACGGCAAGGGCGATCCGACCAGCATGCTCACCGTCAGCGAAAAAAAGATGGGGCGGGAAAGTCTGGTGACCCGCGAAGAGATTATCGTTTGCGGGATGGATATTGTTCAGGAAGTCCTCCGAATGTATGATCCGCGGCTGACTCTGAAGGTGCTGATACCGGATGGGCATCGGGCCAACGTCGCCGACCGGCTGGGTATTATTGAAGGGCCTCTGCGGGCCATGCACAGTGCCGAGCGTGTTGTCCTGAATTTTCTTCAGCGTCTCTGCGGCATCAGCACGATGACCTGGAAATTCGTATCGGCCATTCGCGGAACTCGCGCCAGGATTTACGATACACGCAAGACCATTCCCGGCTGGCGGGAACTGGAAAAATACGCCGTTCGCTGCGGCGGCGGATACAATCACCGGATGAATCTGGGCGAGATGGTGATGTTCAAGGATAACCATCTGGCTGATTTGGGCGAGCGGTTCGAAGTCAAACTTCGCGAACTGGTCCGCAAGGCCCGCCAGATTCCCACCGTCAAATCCGTCATTGTGGAAGTAGACCATGTCGATGACCAGCTGGACCGCGTGCTGCCGATACCGGGGATTGATATTATTCTGCTGGATAATATGGGCCAGTGGCAGCTCAAACATGCCGTCGAAATGCGAAATAAAATGTGCGGTCGAAGACCGCTGCTGGAGGCCAGCGGCGGCATTACGCTCCACAATGTGCGCAGCATAGCCAGCTGCGGAGTTGACCGAATTGCCGTCGGAGCCATTACGCATTCTGCGGTGGCGGTCGATATCGGCCTGGACCGATGAGTATGCACCAATATGAACTACTGAATGCAGACCGAATCCGGCAGGGGCTCCAGACCGCTCATATCGGACGCCGTCTGCTTGTCTTCGAGGAGGTTTCCAGCACCAATGATATCGTCTGGGATTCTGTCGGAAGCCCCGATGCGGATGGATTGTGTGTTTTTGCTGAACGGCAGACGGCCGGTCGGGGCCGGCGGGGACGCATCTGGCACAGCACGGCAGGGCAGTCCCTCCTGTTTTCCATTTTGCTCAAAGGGGGGCATTTGAGTGCGGATTTGCTGGTTCTGGCCTCTGCCGCCGCCGTTGCTGAAACCCTGTCGGCTCTGTCCGTTCCCTCGGTCCAGATTAAATGGCCCAATGATATTTTGATTGCCGGCAAAAAAGTCTGCGGGATTTTGTGCGAATCCAAAACCGTTCACTCCCGGCTATGGTTTGCAGTCGGCATCGGCATCAATGTCTGTCAGGAGCGTCTTTTCTTTGAGCAGAACGATTTGGGAGATTCCGCCACCAGTCTGGCCCTCGAAACAGCCCGGCCTTTCGAACGGAACGGGTTGGCGGCTTCACTTCTGAATGCCCTGGACCACTGGTTCAGCATCAGCCGCTATGCCCCGCAGCAGGTTATCGAAGTCTGGAAACGCTACAATCGGCAAATCGGCAGTCCGATTCGAATCCTCGAAAATCAGCAGGAATTCTGCGGGACTTGTCTGGACATCGACCCGGCTCAGGGGCTTCTCGTTCAGCTCAATCACGGTCCTGTCCGCTTTTTCCACGCCGCCAACTGTACCGTCATTCCTTGAAAGGGAAAATGGAATTTAAAGTGAATAGA
Source organism: Anaerohalosphaeraceae bacterium (assembly GCA_037479115.1). NCBI lineage: Bacteria > Pseudomonadati > Planctomycetota > Phycisphaerae > Sedimentisphaerales > Anaerohalosphaeraceae > Anaerohalosphaeraceae bacterium. The sequence goes on from JBBFLK010000015.1 coordinate 8,688, forward strand.
AGACAAAAAAGAGGTGGTTCTGGGGGTATGGTACAATGATAAAAGCTTCAGTTTTTTTCTTGAACTATTATCGCAAATATGCGATATTATAGAGGAAGGAATCCGGAAAGGGAATAGGATGCCCCGAACTGAAATAATTCTTTTCAAGGATGATGATGGCTCTGTTCCGTTGATTGAGTGGCTTGAAGAGCAAAGTGAAAAAGTCCGGATTAAATGCCTGGCAAGAATCGAGGAACTTCAGGAACGAGGATATGAGTTGCGCAGACCGACGGCAGATTTTTTGGAGCGGGGCATCTATGAATTGCGGGTGAAGGTCGGAACCGTTCACTATCGCATTTTTTATGCTTTCTGCGGTCGAAATGTCGTGCTTTTATCCCACGGCTGTACAAAAGAGAAGTTTGTTCCTCAAAAAGAAATTGACCGGGCTATAGAAAACCTGAACAAATATCGGCGTAATCCGATTGCTCATTCGGCAAATAACAGGGATATTAAGATATGAAGAGAGAGAAATCTAAAAATGGTCTTGCCCTTTTGCATGAAAAGTTTATCAAGGGCGATAAAAGACGTCTCGCGGAGCTTGAAGCCGAACGAGAAAAGATAAAAATTGCTGAACAAGTCTATGCACTGCGTCAACAAATGGGCTTGACCCAAAAGCAGCTGGCCGATTTGATTGGGACAACTCAGTCTGTCATCAGCCGGCTCGAAAGTGCGGATTACGAAAATGAACGGCTCAAAACACTCCAAAAGCTTGCCGCCGCTCTGCAGTGCAAATTGGAGGTCAGATTCGTCCCCCAATCACAAAAAGTTTGCACATGATTCATCTGTACGCTTTTTTATTTCATTAAGTTGTGGCTGTTATATAAAAAATCGTAAATTTTACAGTCTACAAAATCGTTTTTCGGAAAGAAGTCACCCCCAAAAAGGCTGAAGACAGCTCCCCGATATTTGTAGGTGTATTTTGATCGCAGGTCAGCTATTCTTTGTTTTGGAAGCCCGAAGAATGTACCATATGCACTTATCTCTATATCTATTTCTTTTATAGGCATAATTCGTTCTATATTTGTTGGATCAAATCCGAATCCCAGAAAGAGTAACGTATTATTTTGTTGATAGATTATTTCCTGGGCTTTTTTAATATTTTCAGATATCTTATCATTGGGGGTATCCCATAACAGCTGAATTCCATCGGCTGCGTTTCTTAAGTTGATGCCCCAGCGGTTTTTCTCTTCACGAAATGAGTCGTATGGTACAGCTTTTTCTTTTCCGGCCTCATCATCTGTGGATACTAATTCAGGGAGCTCCCCCAGTTGGCCGTAAACATGCACAATCCTGAGGTTGCTGAATATTCTTGCCGCTTCCTGCGCTGGAACTTTGTATTTGGCTGCAAGTGCGCACAAAAAGTAATATTCAAAGGAGCGGTCGTAGTTAAAGGTAATCACGGTGATATTGTTTTTGGAGAAATCGTCAATTTTTTGCAGTCTCGGCACATCTGATTAAACAAGAACTGGTACCAGTGCCCATCCTCCGGTTTAATTCTCCATGTCCTGTTATCTCTGTGTTTTTGGCTTTTGATACCATGGTAGAACAGCCATTCTTCAAATAAACAGTTTTTAGACTCCTTTTCCAGTAATATCCATGCAATAGCCAGTCGCCCTATAGTTTGAAACTCTTTTGGACTTATCTCTAAAAAATAATCAATTGTTTCATCAGGAGAGATGCTCAAGCTGCTTCGAAAGTCCTGAACAATTTTTTCAAGCTCAGATTGAGAAGAACGGCCGAGGTAACGGCCGGCTGCTTCATAAAAAAAGGGGTGCTGTCGCAGGAAAGACGGTTGAAGCCGCCTCCAAATCAGAGCCTTTAAGGTAGCCCCGGATGGAAAGCCGTATGCCATGCTGGCACCGGCTCCCAGGATGAAAGTGATTTTATTTTGAATCACAAAGTTTCCTCCTGTTTCATTCCTTTCGAAACGGCTTTGTAATCCAATCCCCCAGGGATTTGCCCGCCCCGACGGCCAAATCCACCGGTGTGCGAATCCACTCGGCAATCTGCCGGCCGGCTTCATCCAAAGCACCGGCGACTGTGTCTTTTGCGGCGGCGAATGCACGGTCCGATTTGTGCACAAGCAGCCCCCAGACATCTTTGAAAAATACATCGCGGACATCGGCGTAGAAATCAGTCAGGCGTGAGAGCATCGATTCCCGGGCCTTTTGCGGATTCCAGCCCGTAAACGCGCGGCACCGCTGCATCGCCGCATGGCCGGTTACCGTGGTCAGAAACCCTGCCCCGATGCCCTGAGCAATGTCGTCCAGAAATCGCCCGATGCCCGGGATTTTGCTGCCGAGCGATTCAATCAGATTGCGTCCCAGATGAATATAATTGACGGTCGCCACGATGGTGAAGATATCGTAAAAGATGGCTGCCTGCTCCCGCAGGGCCGGCCGGCTGTTGTACATCTTCACCACATCCAGCACCATCCGAATATTGCGATAAATCACCACCGCCAAATCAATCGATTTATACGGGCTGAGGGTCACAAACACCATCACATCCCGCATGCTGTCGCGAACGTGTTTGTTGGCCTTTTCATCAATTTCCTTGAGCAGGGGTCGAATGACGGATTCCTCAGTCTGCCCAATCAAGCACAGCAGTTCATCTCGGCTGCGGCTGTTGGATAGGACTTCCCGCAGCGAATCGGAGACTCTCTTCGCTTCTCGGCGCTGGTCTTCGGACAAGTTGGGATTGCCGCTTAACCGTTCCAGATAACGGCTCAGGTACCGAATATATTTTCGGAGGCAGCGGATGTCCGCCGACGAAAAATCCTCAATTGTCGGCGGGGTAAGCACACGAGGGCGGCTTGCGACTGTTTTCCAGTAATACATCCCCGCCCATATCAGACCGGCTGCGACGGCCAAAAGGAACAAATATCCTGCAATCGGATGCATCATCCGCAGGGCCTGATAGGCCTGCAGAAACTCCATCAGGGCAATAAACGACAGAAGCACTCCGAATAGAATGATGAACAGTCGAATCAGCTTCCAGGCGGTTTTGAGCATTTTGGGCCCTTTCTGCCGAATAGAATTGTGTTCTAAAAGAATTATACCGGAAAAAGACCTACAATGTCAAAAGAAAGCGGTTTCGATTGCCCATTTTCCTCCTTTTTGATAATATAAGAACCTGTGCAAGATGGACTGATTATCCGGGATTTGGGCCTGACGCGGTATGCGGATTGTCTGGCATATCAGGAGCAGCTTTGCGCTCAGCGGCAGACCGGTGCAATTGCGGATACGGTATTGCTGACCGAGCATGAACCGGTGATTACACTCGGGGTGCGAATGGCGGATAACAAGATTCTGGCAATGCCGGATGAACTGCGTCGGCAGGGGATAGAAATCTGCCGTGTCGGAAGGGGCGGGGCGGCAACCGCCCACAATCCGGGACAGATTGTTATGTATCCGATTCTTAAATTAAGTCGGCTTCGGATGGGCTTGAGTGATTATGTCCATATTCTCGGGCAGATCGGCCTCGAGATGCTCCGGTGCTTCAGCATTCAGGCCGAATGGCGAAAACAAACACCGGGATTATGGACGGCAGGACGGAAAATCGGTTCGGTGGGGGTCCAGGTCCGCAGGTGGGTTACTCTTCACGGAATCGCTATCAATATTTGCAATGATTTATCCATTTTTGATGCGATTGTTCCCTGCGGTTTGGAAGGTGTCCAGATGACTTCTGTACAGAAAGAACTCGGAACGGCCCCTTCGATGCAGGACGTCAAGGCCTGCCTGGCGGAGCTTTGCAGGCATTATTTAACAGGTGTGGAGGGCCGTACCGATGAGTGAATCGAGGGGGCGTTTTCCGGCCTGGCTGAGGCGGCGTGTCGGCGGGGGGGGCGTGTTCACCCATACACAAAAGACCCTTGAGCGGCTGGGCCTTGAGACAATATGTACCAATGCCAATTGTCCCAATCGGGGTGATTGCTGGAGCCGCGGTACGGCAACCGTCTTAATCTTGGGGAACATTTGTACTCGGAATTGCGGTTTTTGTTCTGTTGGGCACGGAAAACCCTTGCCGCCGGACCCGACTGAACCTGTAAGGGTCTCAGATTTGGCACGCCAGCTTCACTTAAAGTACCTGGTTATTACAAGCGTTGATCGAGATGACCTGGCGGACGGCGGGGCGGCCCATTTTCGCGACGTGATTCTGTTTTGTCGGCAGGAGAATCCGGAGATACAATTTGAGCTGCTCGTGCCGGACTTTCGCGGTTGTCAGGATGAGGCCCTGGAAATTTTATCGGACGCAAGGCCCTTTGTTTTCGGGCACAATCTGGAGACGGTGCCTCGGCTTTATCCGACGGCTCGTCCCGGCGGGGATTACCTGCGTTCGCTGACTCTCCTGAAAAAGGCCAAAGACCGCTGGCCGGAAATCCCCACAAAATCTTCTATCATGCTTGGATTGGGCGAAACCGAACAGGAGGTCTTTCAGGTCTTGCACGATTTGCGCACCGTCGGCTGCAATCGACTGGCATTGGGACAGTATCTCAAGCCCGATAAAAACTGCCTGGATGTGGTCGAATTCATCCCTCCCGAAAAGTTTGACTGGTGGGCCGACCAGGCCCGCCGGATGGGCTTCGACTGGGTTCAGTCGTCTCCTTTTACCCGCAGTTCCTACCACGCGGAATCCTCTTTTCCTTTCTGACTTTTTTGCATTGACTTGGCAGATTTCATCGGAATGTTCGATGTGATTTTTCCACCGCATTCGTCATGGATAAGGTATATATTTAATAGAGGGGCGACAGAGCATCTTCTTTGTTGTTGAGATCTGCCAAGCGAGGGTTAAACGGAACCTTCATTTGTCTGGGAGATCGGCCGTGAACGCCAAAGTAAGCCGTCTTGAGCGCCGGGGGATTGCTCTTCTGGCTGCATTGATTTTTATTGTTCTATTCTCTGCTTTTTCCATCGGAGTCTTGTCGCTTTCGACGGCCAATGTTCAGGCAGCGTCCAATCACCATAAGTCCAATCTGGCACGTTCTTCTGCGGAATCCGGACTGGAATATGTTCGGTATTGGATTAGCGGAGTGCGTCTGCCCGGAACCATCGCTGCGGAGCAGCGGTTTGCTTATTTCGTTGATGAACTCGAATCGATTCTGCAGGATTACGACATTCCCTACGAAAATCTGGTGGAAGACGGGTTGTTTCGAATTGGTACGGCGGAAAGCCCCATTCTCCTTCAAGCCGGCCCTGAGCGTTCTTTTTATGCAGAGATAAGCCCCTTTGGAACAGAACGGATTCGAGTCTGGATAACCGGGCGGGCGGGAGAGTTCGAGCGAACCATTCGGGCGGATTTTGCGTACGGTACCCGACGTCATTCCGTTTTTGATTTTGGTGTGGCTACAAAAGGACCTCTCGGCCTTTGGGGCAATATTCAGATTGAAGGGGTGAACATTTCTGTTGAATCGGATGTGTATATTGAAAGTGAAAGCCAGAATAACGCCTTGACCGTCGTCGGCAATTCTCAAATTGCCGGGGATGTCAAAATCGTAAACCCCAATGCGGTTGTGACGCTTCAGGGAGGAAAAGCCGGCATCGGCGGTAAAACGGGACAGGCTGCTATCGAGCATCATGTGCAGATCGGCGTACCTGCAACGGAGTTTCCTTACCCCAATACCGACTATTTTGAACAGTATGTGGACGGAATTACAATTACCAGTGCCAACAAAAGCAGCTACAGCAGCAATACGACGCTCGAAAACGTCCGAATTGCTGCCAATACCAATCCCACCTTTTCAGGGAATGTGACATTAAAAGGAGTGGTTTTTATCGAGTATCCTAATCAGGTGGTTTTCACAGGAAATACGGAGGTGATTGGGATTATCATCGGCGACGGCGACCTGAATGATCACTCCGGAACCAGCAAAATTGAATTTCGAGGCAATGTCAGCAGCCGTTCCGTTTCTGAGCTTCCTGCGGAACAATTTGGAAATTTAACCCGGGAAACCGGGACTTTCCTGATGGCCCCCGGCTTTGCGGTTTCGTTTGGAGGTTCTTTTGATACACTGAACGGCTGCATTGCCGCCAACGGCGTTACTTTTTACGGCAATGCCGGGGGGGTTATCGGCGGTTCTGTTATTAACTATTCTCCCACCCTGATGACCCTGACAGGGAACGCAGACCTCTATTTTAACCGGACGGGAATTACTTCTCTGCCTGCCGGTTTCTTCCCTGAAATCGTCATTCATTACGTACCTTCTTCTTATTGGGAAATCCCCTGAACCATTCGGGATTCCTTTCCGGCCGATTGGATTATCGGTCTTTCCTGCCTCTGAGCGAAAAGCAGCGAATCCGGCTTTCTCCCCGTCTGTACAGATTTATTATTTATATTTTATAAGGGTTAGAAAACTTTCAAAGAACGATTCCCCCGTCCAATGAAGGGGTGTTCTTATGTACCAAAACAGGAAAATCCGAGCATCAAAGCATCGCGGGATTGCCGTCCTGGCGGCGCTGATTTTTATCGTCCTCTTTACGACGTTCTCGGTGGGAGTTTTGTCAATGGCTTCGGCCAACCTGCAGGTGTCCGGCAACCATCAAAAAGCCAATATGGCTCTCAATGCGGCTCTGTCCGGATTGGAATACGCCAAATGGATTGCGGCCAATACACCTACCGGTTCTCCTACTCATATTAATACGGTCACGGATGAGCAGGCCGATACCGTCTGGGCGAATTTGTGCAGCCGCGTCGGCGGAGCGGTGGTGGATGTGGAGGGAAACGGAAAACAGGTCGCTACCGGCTGGATTCAGTATCTGGACGGCTCCTCGTTTCAGGTCCTGTTCACCCGCTACCCTGACAATCCTGCCACCTCAGATGTTCGGGAGAACATGTATGTGCATGTCGAATGTCGGGGACAGCACAAAGGGCTGAACCGGAAGGTGAAAATGCAGATGAACATCACCAAAGATGCCCAGGTTCTCAATTATGCCATTGCCGGACGCGGCCGAATGTGGCTGGCGGGCAATACCACGGTGTACGGCGATATCTACAGCTCCTGGAACAATGCCAACATCTCTCCTTTTAACATGACGGATGATTCCATCGTAACAGGCTCGCTGAATACGGTTCTGTCCTGGCAGTCCATGCTGAATAAAAGTTATCAGATGCAGACTTTCTTATATGACGCCAACGGACGCCTGATGCTCAGTGACGGCAAAACTCTTCAGCGAAGCAGCGGATATCTGTATGACAGCAGCGGCCGGGTGATTACCAACAGCAGCGGAGCCCCTCTGAATATTCTGTCGCTGAAATTCAAGATTGAAAACGGTCTGAATGTTGCCACGGACAACAGCGGCAATCCCATTGTCGGCTATGTGAACGGACAGCCCATCGGTCCTGTTGTGTACGGCAATCCTATGGAAGCCTTTGACGCGGAGGGCAATCGAATCTACAGCAGTATTGATGAGCTTAAGGGAACCTACGAGACCGTCAATTACAGCCGGCCCGACCAGACCAACATTCCCGGTCTAAAAATCGGCGATTACAACACAAGCGCCTATCGAAACGCCATTCCTTCCACAGTCGTTTCCGCCGCCGGCTCCGTTATTCAGAACGGGGTTTTATCCACCAGCGGGGTGTCTACGCGTACCGAGTTTTTCCCCCATGCAGCCGGCAGCTATACAACGCGGGCCAGCAGCAGCAGTCTGCAGCTGACCCGGTATGTCTATGAGAACAAAATCATTCGAAATGTGCGCGTCAACGGCGGGACGAACGCCCTGTTCCGAAACTGCACGTTCGAAGGGGTTCTTTACATCGACTGCAGCACCAGCGGGCCCACCTCCACGGTCAGCACCTACAACAATATCCGCTTTGAAAACTGCATTTTCAAAGGGACCATTGTAACCAATGTTCCTGTCAGCTTAAACAGCGGCTGGTGGCAGAGAAACTGCCTGTATTTTACAGGCACCGCTACGTTTAACAACACTACAGGACCTAAAGAAGCCACCATTTTGGCACCTCACTTTAACGTCAACCTCGGAAACACCAATCCCAACCGCAATGAAAACAATGTTCTGACCGGTGCTATCGTAGGCGGGATTGTGGACGTTCGAGGCAATGCACAGATTTACGGGACGATTATTTCGATGGCCGACACCAGCGCCTATACCTCCGGATATGTAACCAATATCGGTGCAACCCTTGAAGACGGCGGCTCCGAGACCGTGGAGCTCGGCGATATCGGTGTGATTGAAATTACGCCTCAGGAAGACCAGATGCTGCCCAGCGGCATTACAACCCCCATTATCCTGAAGCCTCTGAAAAATACGTATGAGGAAGCTGTTTAACGAAGAGCAAAAACCTTTTCGAAAGGGGATCTCTATGAAAACGTTTGCTTATCTGATGCTGATTCTGACGGCCCTGACGTTTGTCCTGACGCTCAGCCCTCAGGCGGCGGCGGATGACGATGACGGCGGGACCGTCGGCGGAAGTGAATTGTTCCGTTCCGCTCCTTTTGTGCTTTTTACAGCCGAAGAGGATGACGGCGGAACCGTCGGTGACAGCTGCGAGTAAAGAAACCGCTGACGTGTCTTTTTCAGCAAGAAAGCCGCTCGGGCTTCTCCGGCGGCTTTTTTTATTGTCCCATCTGTTCAATCACTTCAAACAGGGCTTGCGTACCGTCTCCCCCGCGTCCGCGAGCCGACAGGATGCTCAGCAGCTCCCGGGCCAGGGCCGTCGCCGGCAGGGGCTGGCCGATGCGCTGGGCATAGTCCAGAATCAGATTTAAATCCTTGATTTGCAAATCGACCTTAAAAGCAGGTTTCCAGTCGCCTGCCAGAATCTTCGGTCCCAGATGCTTGAGGGAGTGGCTGTAGGCCGCTCCGGCCAGGAGGGCCGACAGAGTTGTTTGCAGGTTCAGACCGGCCTTTTTGGCAAACGCCAGCCCCTCTGCAATGCTTACGACGGTGTGGATGACCATAATCTGATTGGCCAGTTTGGTCATCTGGCCGCATCCGGCCGGGCCGCAGTATGTGATGGTGCGGCCGAGCATTTCGAGGACCGGACGCACCGTTTCGATGTGTTCCTGCGGTCCTCCGAGCATAATTGACAGTTTGCCTTCGACAGCGCCGATTTGCCCTCCGCTGACGGGTGCATCAAAGAAAATCACGCCTCTTTGCTCCAGTTGTGCGGCGATTTTCCGAGTTGCATCCGGACAAATCGTCGAGGTGTCGATGCAGACAAGTCCGGCACGAGCGGTCTGACAGACCCCGTCCGGCCCCAGCAGGACCTGTCGGACATCCGGCGTATTCGGCAGGCATGTTATAACAAAGTCCGCCTTTTCCGCCGCCTCGGCGGGCGTGTCGGCCCAGAGAGCCCCTTGTTCCAGAAGCGGCTGGGCGCGCGATTTTGTCCGGTTATGGACGACCACGCGGCAGCCGCCTTTGAGCAGATTTGCCGCCATCGGGGCTCCCATAATCCCCGTGCCGATAAAGCCGATGGTTTTCGGCTGTTCAGGCAAGGCGATGTCCTCCCGTCAAGCCACAATGCCAAGCCGGCGCTGCGTTGTCTGATACCATTTGCCGGACCGAATCGCCGACCACAGAAGCAGCCAGAAGGCCGGTATCCATAATCCCACAAAGCGGATATAGCTCAGGACCTGCTGCAAAGTTGTCTCCTCCGCCCCGGGCGGGCAGGAATCCAGCAGTTCTTCCGGAAGATAAATCGTCCCCAGCAGTACACCGGGTACGACACACTGCCAGGGAAACAGGAGCACCAGAAGGAAAAGAGAAACAAAAAAGGCCCGGCTGATGTGGCTGATGCCGCCCAGGCGGCTGACCAGAGAGACCTTCAAAATAAACACCAGAACAAGACAGTACAGCACGGCGGCAAACAAAAGGGCCGCATTCAATCCCCCAATCAGAATGGAAGCATGGCGTCTGCTCAAATGAAAGGGAGGCCATTGGATGTTCGGGAGTTTGTATTTTTTTGTTTCGGCTGCAGGAGAGGCCTGAATCTCCTGAACCACTTCTTGGGCGGCCTGAACAATCGGTTCGATTGGTTTTTCACGGTTGACAATGATGGTTCCAGGCTCTGACGCATCCGAGGCGGGAGGGTCTGAAGAAGCCGGCGGAACGGCTGTTTCCGGTTCGCTTTTCTCAGACAAAATCGCAGCGGCGGATTCCTGGAGTTCTCCTTTCTCTATAATTCCTCCGCTCCGCTGAAGCCAGAACAGCCCCTGCAGCAGCAGCAGACAAATCAGCATTACCCAGAAGCAGAAGTTTTTCATTCCCCGGAAGGCATCGCGCGCCTCCAGGCAGTCCGTTACATCAATCATATCATGAGCCGTCTGATGGTCTTCCATGTCCTTGACTCCTTGGTTCAAAATGTGTCGGTTTTCAGGACAGCCAAAGCATTATAGGCCGCCTGGACAGTCCTATCAATATCCCTTTCTGTATGAGCCAGTGAAACAAACCATGCCTCAAATGCACTGGGAGCCAAATAGATTCCCTGTTCGAGCATGGAGGCGAAGAATCGCGCAAACAGCCGGCTGCTGCATTGCTGAACATCCTGAAAATTGTTCACCGGTCTGTCTGTGAAAAAAACACTCAGCAGCGAGCCGACTCGATTGATTTGAATAGGTACTTGGGCTGCCTGGGCGGCCTCCCGAAGCCCTTTTTCCAGCCGTGCAGACAAAACTTCCAGCCGTTCGTAAACTCCCGGTTGGCGAAGGAGTTCCAGCACCGCCAGCGAAGCCGCTGCTGCCAGAGGATTCCCGCTGAGCGTTCCGGCCTGATAGACCGGTCCCAGCGGAGCCAGAAGGTCCAGTATTTCTTTGCGGCCTCCTACTGCTCCGCACGGCAGCCCACCTCCCACAATCTTGCCCAGACAGGTCAGGTCTGCCTGGAGGTGGAGAAGACTCTGGACCCCGCCGTACGTCAAACGAAAGCCGGTGATGACCTCGTCAAAAATCAGGACGCTTCGGTGTTCCGTGCACATTCGCCGGAGGGATTCCAGATAGCCCTCTTTGGGCGGCACGACCCCCATATTGGCGGCAATCGGCTCCACAATGACGCCGGCAATCTGATTCGGATATTTTTCGAAGACAGCTTCAAGGGCCTGCGCATCATTATAAGGAATTGTGATGGTTTTTTGTGCCAGGTCCGATGGAATGCCCGCACTGGCCGGCACCCCCATCTCCGCCGCGCCGGAGCCGGCCCGAACCAGCATCGAATCGCTGTGTCCGTGATAGCAGCCGTCCATTTTGACCAGGAGGTCTCTTCCGGTAAAGGCCCGGGCCAGCCGAGCCGCTGTCATGACCGCTTCCGTGCCGCTGCTGACCAGACGCACTTTTTCTATGCTTTCAAAAGCGGAAACAATCGCCTCTGCCAGTCGGACCTCGTTTTCCGTAGCCGCCCCGAAGGAGGTGCTGTTGGCTGCGGCACGGCTGACGGCTTCCACGACAGCCGGATGAGCATGCCCGACAATCATCGGGCCCCAGGAGCCGACGTAATCTATATATTCATTCCCGTCAATATCCCAAATATGGGCTCCGAACGCCCGCTCGATAAAAACCGGTGCAAGCCCCACCCCGCGGAATGACCGGACAGGGGAGTTTACCCCGCCCGGTATCACACGACAGGCCCGCTCATACATCTCTTTGGAACGTTTCGTATTCATAAGGATAGGATTGTACATTTCTGAAAGAGAAAGTCCAAAAGAAAGGGTGGGTTTCTTGGTTTCGCGCCGGTGAAAACCCGCCTGATTCTGCTCTGTTTTTTCTTGCAATCAGGAGGGATTTGACTATACTTGTCGATTTCGTAAATAACGGAGTTTGAATTACCTGAATTGTTTGAGGAGCCCATGCATATCATTAAATGGATTCGCAAGAATGAACGCAAACTGATGGCCTGGCTGGTCATTTTGATTATGATTTCTTTTGTCGGGGGTTACGGCCTCCAGCAGTATTTGATGTATATAGGACAGGGGGGAGCCAAACACGTCGTGGCGGTGTATGGGGACGGCAGGAAAATCCGGGCTATCGATGTGCAGGAGGCCCAGCAAGAGCTGGAAATCCTCAAAATGCTTATGGTGGACCGAATGCTGTCCGCCTTTTCTCAAGTGTACAGCGATTTGACGCCTCAGCTGCTCGAGTTGATTCTGTTTCCCGATACCCGTGCCTCCGGCGAGCTGAGGCTTCAGCTGCTTCAGATGGCGGAGCGCGGACAGGCGGATTTCAACCCGGAACAAATTGAAGCCTTCTTTGCATCGCATCGGCATCGTCCGGAGTTTTTGTGGATCCTGCTCAAAAAGGAGGTTGAAAAGGTCGGGTTTGCTGTTTCTGATGCGGAGGCGGAGGGCTTTTTGCGTCAAATTGTTTCCGGTCTTACACAGAATCAGCTGGACCCGGCTGTTCTGATGAACCGGATTATGCAGCAGACCAAGAAATCCAAACAGGAAATTGTCCGGGTTTTCGGTTCGCTGGTCAGCGTCATGAATTATGCGGATATGGTGCTGGGCAATTATCTGGTGACGACGGATGAAATTCGCAGCCACATTGCCCGAACGATGGAAAAACTCTCCGCGCAGGTGCTTCTGCTGGATGCGGATGAATGGGTTGACGAGCAGCCTGAACCGGCGGAGGAACAAATTCAAAAGCAGTTTCAGACGTACCGTGCGGTTTATCCGATGACCTTTTCCGCCGACAACCCTTATGGATTCGGCTACGCCGTCGGCCGGCGAATTCAGCTGGAATATCTCCTGATTCGCCTGGATGAAATTCAGAACAAAATTCAAAAGCCGTCTTCTGAGGAACTTGAATCCTATTATATGGCGAATCTGACCCGGTATCAGACTACAGAGCCCCTTGACCCCAACAAACCGGAGCTCGGCACCCGAACCATCACAAGGCCGTTTGCCCAGGTTGTTCAGCAGATTCGTCAGGAAATCGAACGACGTCGAACCGAGGATTTGGCCAACAGCATTCTCAATGAAGCCCGCCAGATAATTGATGCCGGATGGGATCGGCTTGATTTTGATAAAGCTACCGTCACTCAGCTTCAGCAGGCCGCCGGGGATTATACGGCAGCGGCCAAAGAACTGGAGCGGAAATATCAGATTAGGGTCCGAACCGGTAAAACCGGATGGCTTCGTCCCGAAGATTTGTCAGCGGACACCTTTTTAAGGAGAGTAGCCCTGCCGACCTCGTCAGAGACATCCGTGCGTCTGATCGATGTTCTCACGGCGGTTCCTGAGGACGGCAAACCCTCTTCGCTGCCCGGACTGCCCTCGATTCGGATGTGGGAAAGCGTCAGCCCTCTCAGCGGGGGGCTTCTCTCCGAAGGGCAGTATGTCTCCCTGCGGGGGATGGTTCGAGTCATCGGCATTCAGCCGCCGGTTGTGCCGGAGGATTTGACGTTCTCGTTTGACAATCACGGAGTGCTTCTGTCGGACGTCTCGGAGCCGACGGTCTTTTCCGTGCGCGGCCAGGTGGTCAAGGACCTGAAAATCCTTCAGGCAATGGAAAAAGCCCGTGCCCAGGCCGCGGAACTGATTCGCTTGGTTGAGGCCGAAGGATGGGAAAAAGGACTTCAGCAGTTTTATGACCGGTATTATCCGCAGACGGACCCGAATACCCCCGTTCTGAATCGCCCGCAGGTGCGCACGATTGTCAATCAGACGATTCCGTCGCAAAATCAGGTAGAGACCCTGCGTCAGCGTCTGGCGGTGCCCTCTATCTCGAGAGATTTGCTGGCCGGACGTTATCAGAATGCTGTCTTTGTCCGCAGGATGGCCGAACTGCTTGAGCCGTCTGTACAGACTACAGGGCCGATTGCGCGGATGATTCTGGTTGAATGTGCCCGGAACGTGGGTATTGTCAAGGAATTAACTCGGCAGCCGGCCACGGAAAAAGATTATGCAGACAACAAGAGCCGAATGGCGGTCCAGCGGGCGGTACTGGCCAAAATGGGGCTGGGACTGACGCATTTCAATCCGGAAAACATCGTCAGCCGAATGGGGCTGGTTTACAAAGACCCTCAGGAACTGCCGATGCCCGTCGAGTCGCATATGGATTGATGCGGATGAAACCGAAACCGAATAAACCGGCGGAACATACCCTGTGGCTGTTTCTGGTGGCGTTTACGGGCTGGGCGGTCCCGGGCGGCGGCCATTTTCTGATTGGGCAGCGCCGCCATGCTGTTGTGTTTTTCGTGACGATCGTGCTGACGTTTCTGGTTGGGCTGTATATCGGTTCGATCGGCATTATAGACCCGGTCGGATCCAAGCCCTGGTATCTGGCGCAGATTTTAACCAGTCCGATTGTCGGCTGGCTCGGTCAGGTGGCTCAAAAAGGGGACTACCCGGTGTACGGACGCCCCCAGGATTACGGCCAGATTTATACCGCCCTGGCCGGCCTGCTGAATCTGCTGTGCATCCTGAATGCCGTCTATCGGGCCTATTCCGGCATCGGGGAGACGATCGGGCAGGAGGAGGAACATGGCTGACGGATTTCCGCTGATTTTGGCCGGATTCTTTGCCCCGGTGGATATCGGCACCACGCCGGTTTCTCTGCTGTGGATGTTTCCGCTGCTTTTGTCGATTGCCGTCGTCTATAAAGCCACACGGCTTCGGGTTCTTTTCTGGAAATCGTTTTCTTTGGAAGTACTCATTTTATTCCTGACCCTGAGCGGTTTTATGATTTTGGCCGGTGTGGTTTTGAACCTGATTGTCTGGCTGATAACCAGTTAGGTTGCCGGCGGTTCTGCAGGCCGGTTTCCCTCGTCCTGCAGAACCCCCAATTCAATCAGGGCTTTCAGGGCCGCTCGTTGTTCGGCCTCCTTTTTGGTAGCTCCCCAGGCACTCGAAAACATCCGCTGTCCGACGACGGCGCAGACTTCAAAGCATTTGTTATGGTCAGGTCCCTTTTCGTCCAGAAGCCGGTAAGAAGGGGTGGCGTTTAGATGCCGCTGACTGTATTGCTGGAGAATGGATTTAAAATTCTCCAGATGGCCCTGGGCGTCGGCGGTTTCCAGATAAGGGCCGAAGTGTTTGCGGACGAAGTGCTCCGCCGCGGAAAAGCCCCCGTCCAGATAAATCGCCGCCAGAACCGCCTCCAGCGTGCCGGCTGCAATCGACCCGTTTAGGGCCCGGGAGCCGTTGGTCCCTTTGCCCACCTGAATAAAATCCAGCAGACCCAGCGTACGGGCAATCTGGGCGCAGATTTTTCGCGAAACCAGCACGCTTTTGAGCTTGGTCAAATCGCCCTCCAGATAATCCGGAAAACGCTCATAGAGGCACTGGCAAATCAGAAGCCCCAGTACGGCATCGCCCAAAAACTCCAGCCGTTCATTGCTGGCCAGGCGGGAATTGGCCCAGGACGAATGAATCAGGGCCTCTTCGAGGAGGGCCGGATTGCGGAACTGATACCCCAAACGTTCTTCTGCCTGCTGGAGAAGCTCTTTGTTCATTTGTTCGGTACGGTCTCGTTGTCCGCAAGCAGATTACGAAAGCCGCTTTATCCGGAGGCAGCGGCTTTCGCAATGTGCTTGCCTCGATTTTGTCTTAAATACGCCTCTTTACAATCTTTGCAAGAGGTTGTCAATCTGAAAATTCTTCTTTTCAGGATTGCACCTGAGCCATTTGCAGACCCGCCAGCGCAAGAAATTGGTCCTCCACAAACGTAAAAACGGTGTCCAGACCGGTAACCAGAAAGATGTTTTTGGTCTGCGGCTGCACACAGCAGAAAACCAGTTTGCGGTGGTTGTCATGCAGAATCTTGCGAAGCTTCAGCAGCTTGGCAAGACTCGAGGAGGTCACAATCTCCACGTCTGAAAAGTCAATCACAACATCCTGTTCCTTTTCGTATGAAACCATCTGGCAGACGGTGAGAATCTCTTCCCCCAGGTCCGGCTCCGGGGCTAAGTTGACCAGTATGACATTTTCAGACCATCGCTGGATTCCCATAGTTTGGCTCCTCTTATGCGAATTTTCTGAAATAGTTTTCTGCCTTTCATATCGTCTGAATAGCCCTTCCAATTCACAAAAAGCCCCTATTTTTCCATATTTGCCTGTTTTGGCAGGCTTATCGGACGTTCTGGTTCTTTAATTGGTCTTTTTTGCCCTTTATGGGCTCCGGCCCGATTTCCTTAAAAACGGGAAAAAGGCAACCTGAAAATTGACAGAATTCCCTTTTTTTGTTCTATTTTCAGAATGGTTTTGGTGGGATTCAGGGTTTTCCCTCCGGCTGAGTCCCTGAATAACCGCAGGAGGGCGAATGTTTGGCGGGCTTGTTGAGCCCTAAGGGAGAAAGACGTGAGCACCGGGACAGTCAAGTGGTTCAATGAGAAAAAAGGGTTTGGGTTTATTACACCGGATGAGGGCGGAGCGGACTTGTTTGTGCATCACTCCAAGATTGATATGCAGGGGTTTCGAACGCTCAAGGAGGGTCAGCGTGTCGAATTTGACGTGACGGCCGGCGAAAAGGGCAAAGTGGCCGTGAACGTCAAACCGGTTTAACGGTTTTCTCCTGCAAAGAGCCGGTTTCCGATAGAACGGATAAACAAGAGTGGCTGCGTCTTCATCAAAGCTCTCGGACAAGAAACGCCGGATTATTGACATCCATACGCATGCTTTCCCCGACTCCCTTGCCCAGAGGGCTATGGCGCAGCTCCACTCCGAGTGCGATGTCAAATCGTATCTGGACGGAACTGTGGGGGCTTTGCTGCGTTCCATGGATGAAGCGGGCATCGAGAAATCCGTCCTGTGCTGCATTGCGACCAAGCCGACTCAATTCGAGCCTATCCTGAACTGGTGCATCCAGATTCGCTCGGAGCGGATTATACCGTTTCCTTCGGTGCATCCCGGCGACCCCCAGCTGCCGGATAAAATTCAGCAAATTGCGGACAACGGGTTTATCGGGGTGAAGATTCATCCCTATTACCAAAACATGGTTATCGATGAACCCCGGTATGACTTGCTGTATAAATCCATTATAGAAAATAACTTAATTCTTGTTCTGCATACCGGATACGACATTGCGTTTCCCCGGGAGGAAAAAGCAGGTCCTCGTCAAATCCTTCGGGTGCTCGAGCGATTCGATGAACTGAAGCTGATTACGACGCACATGGGCGGCTGGTTTCAAT
The DNA here is from genome assembly GCA_037479115.1 of Anaerohalosphaeraceae bacterium. NCBI lineage: Bacteria > Pseudomonadati > Planctomycetota > Phycisphaerae > Sedimentisphaerales > Anaerohalosphaeraceae > Anaerohalosphaeraceae bacterium. The sequence goes on from JBBFLK010000015.1 coordinate 25,808, forward strand.
GGGAACAAGTCGAAGAACACCTGCTCGGAAAGCCCATTTATATCGAAACATCTGTATCGTTTGATTATTTGGGTGCAGAGCGAATGGCGAAAATGCTGGAAAAACACCACCCAGATTATCTTCTTTTTGGAACCGACAGCCCGTGGGATGACCAGAAAAAGGCCGTTTTCAATATAGAAAAGCTGATTTCAAATGAATCGTTAAAGCAGAAAATCTTTTATGAGAATTCAGCCCGGTTATTGGGCGTAAGGTAGTTTATAAGTCTCCAGAGGTACAAAAACTGTGAAAAATTCACAAAAAAGCTTTCGGAAACCGAATAAAACTTTTGATTTTGATATGAATAGACCTAAAATATGCGCTCAAACACCAGGAAAGAGGAGGATTTTGGTCTTAAAACAGGAGATGAATTATGTTAGGGATTGAAGACAAAGGGGTGCTCCTGGCATACCTTTTGTGCATCGGCTCTTCCGCTTTGTGTGTGATTTACGGTCTTTTGGCACGAAACAAAGGAGATGAACCCGTCAAACCTGAAGATTTGAAGTGGGTTTCTGAGGAAAAAAAGGTGGAGGAAACTTTGTAAATCATATCAGGAGTCCTCAATCAGCGGAGGATTCAGCTTCCCGTTGAGAGAGACACAGGAGGTCTTGTATGCTGTCAGACATTTCCCTGGAACAAATTATCGTTGTATTGGCGTATCTGCTGCTGGTGGTTTACCTCGGCCTGTTGGGGTATTGGCGTACGAAAAATGCTACGGATTATTTGATTGCCGGCCGACAGATTCATCCCTTTGTGATGGCGATGAGTTACGGAGCCACATTTATCTCCACCAGTGCTATAGTCGGATTCGGCGGGGTGGCGGGGGTTTACGGGATGTCTGTGCTGTGGCTGACCTTTTTAAACATCTTTGTCGGAATTTTCATTGCGTTTGTGATATTTGCTCCGCGTGCAAGACGGATGGGCCATATTCTCGATGCCCATACCTTCCCCGAACTGCTGGGCCGCCGCTATGAAAGCCGATTTATCCAGGTTGCCTCCGGCCTTATCATTTTTCTTTTCATTCCGCTGTATGCGGCGGCAGTTTTGATCGGCGGCAGCGTGTTTGTGGCAAACCAGTTTGAAATCACCTACACAACGGCGCTGCTGGTATTCAGTGTGATTGTTGCCGCCTATGTGATTGTCGGCGGACTCAAAGGGGTTATGTATTCCGACGCCCTTCAGGGCACCATTATGTTTGTCGGAATGTTCCTGCTTTTGGTTTTCACCTATGCCAAAGTAGGGGGGCTCACCGAAGGGCATCGGAAACTGACGGCTCTGACTCCCCTGGTTCCTCCCAATCTGCAGGCCATCGGCCACCGCGGCTGGACGGCGATGCCGCAGTTCGGCTGGGGCGATGCCCAATACAACTTGTGGTGGACGGTCATTGGAACCATTACTTTGGGGGTTGGCATCGGTGTACTCGCTCAGCCCCAGCTGGTGGTTCGGTTTATGACCGTCAAGAGCCGCCGCGAATTGAATCGGGCTGTTGTGGTCGGCGGAATCTTTATTTTGGTGATGACCGGCGTGGCATTCACCGTCGGAGCTTTGTCCAATGCTTACTTTGCCGAACACGGTTCCCTGATGCCCGGACGTGTGGTCAAGGTGCTGGATGAAAACAATCAGTTGGCGGTGCTGCAGCTGGTGAAAAAGAATGATGCCGGAATGTGGGAGGATATCCCCGGCAAGACCGCCCCTGTTAAGCTGTACGGAGAGAGCATCGGGCAGATGGAAGCGGATGGAAAGCCGGCGGATATCCGTCAGGGACGCAGCATTTCGATTGTGTATGCCAAAGGCACGGCGGATGAGATTATTCCCACCTTTATTAAGAGCGCAATGCCTTCCTGGTTTGGTCTGCTGTTTCTGCTGACGCTTTTGTCGGCGGCCATGAGCACTCTGTCCAGCCAGTTCCATACCGTCGGGACCAGCATCGGACGGGATGTTTATGAGCAAATTACCGGTCAGCACGGCAAAAGCACCAATATCAACCGAATCGGAATCGTTATCGGAATCATTTATGCCGTTGTCATCAGTTATTATGCCCGGGAAAGCACATTTATTGCCCGGGCTACATCCATTTTCTTCGGCCTGTGTGCCTCGTCTTTTCTGCCGATGTTTATCGGAGCCCTGTATTTCCCCCGAATGACCAAGGCGGCGGCTGTTGCTTCGATGGTGGTTGGTTTTGTTGTTACGACATTCTGGCTGATGTTCATCAAGGCGCAGGAAGCCCAGACCATCGGTCTGGTGCAGAAGCTCACCGGCGGGAAGACCTCGCTGCTGGCGGATGTGCCCAACTGGCCCGTCGTTGACCCGATTCTGGTGGCGCTGCCGATCTCTATCTTGACGGCGATTGTTGTCAGTTTCTTTACTCAGCCTCCTTCGAAAGAACATCTGGACCGATGTTTCCGGGGAGTTTCGTCATAAAAAGCGGAGAGGGATTTTGTTCTCTCTAACAAGGATTGTTTAGCATTAGAACGTAAGGAGAATGGAATGAAAGCAATGAAAGGACTGGGAGCCGTACTTACGGCGGCACTGCTGAACGGCATTGTATCGTTTGCATTGGCGGAAGAGGCCGCCAAGCACTGGCACGATGTGGACAGCGATTTATTGAAGGCCTTCAAAAATCCGATGGAAAACGTCACGATGGGGCTGGATTTGCGCCTGCGTGAGGTGTACGGCAGAAACATTCTGTCTATGAACAATGACTGGGGCGGCAGCGACAATTACAACGATCATCATTGGCAGCGCATTCGGACACGATGGTCTCTCAAGTGGGCGATGGCGGAAGATATGGATTTGAACACCCGGCTTACCTGGGAGTTCTGGAATCACTGCAAGCCGGAACGGCATCCCATTCCGTTCTTTGCAAATCAGAATGTGGACTTCGACGAAGCCATCTTCGACATCTTCAATATTCAGTGGCGCAATGCCTTTGATCTGCCGCTGACCCTGACCGTCGGCCGTCAGGAAATCATTCTCGGCACCGGCTGGCTGGTGCTGGACGGCACACCCGCCGACGGTTCGCGAACCATCTTCTTTGATGCGATTCGCGCTCAGTACGGGCTGACAGACACCTTAAAAGCCGATGTGATTTACATCCAGCAGTATGATGATGAAGAAGAATACATCAAACCCTTTAATCATCATGCGGTTCAGGACCGCCGGCATCTGACGCAGAAGACCGATGAACGCGGCTTTATTTTCTACCTGACCAACAAAACCGACGGCGGTCAGCAGCAGGAGCTGTACTATATTTACAAAAATGAAGAAAATTCCAAGTGGGCCAAGGCCTATGCCTCCACACCGGGCCAGGCGGCGGACATTCATACCATCGGCGGGCGTCTTTCGGGGCCGCTGGATGACCGCTGGTCCTACAGTGCCGAACTGGCCAAGCAGTGGGGCGATCGGAACGGCAATACCCTGCAGGGACTGGGGGCCAACACCCGGCTGGCTTATGCGTTCAATGATGCCAGGAAGAATGAGCTGCATATCGGCTATGAATACCTGTCCGGCGATGATCCGGATTCGAGTGCGGATGAGAAGTTTGATTCGCTCTGGGGGGACTGGCCGCAGTATCAGCGAGGCGGCGACCTCCAGTCGTATATCTGGACCTATGAAGGCGCGCTGGGGGAGGTGAACAACCTGCATCGGCTGGGCTTCGGTCACACCTTCAAACCTCATGCTGAATGGAAGGTCGAGTCTATTTATAACCTTTTGTGGGCCGACCAGACCAATCCGAGAGCCTTGGGGCCGACAGGAAACAGTCTGACCAACAGCAACTTCCGCGGTCATATGCTTACCGGACAGGCCACCTACAGCTGCTGCAAAAACTTTAAGACCATTTTCCTGCTCGATTACTTTATCCCCGGAAATTATTATGCCGTTTCGGATGATGCCTATTTTGCCCGCATCAATCTGGAATGGACCTTCTAAAACAATTGCTCTCTTATCAAGCACCTTGGACAATTCAGCATGCGGCCCGGTTTTCAGACCGGGCCGTTTTTGTTGGGAAGGCGGGAAAAACGGCTTTTCGGGTCGGATTTTCTTGACCTGCTGAAGAGAATTCGCTATCCTGAAGGGTCCAGTTTCGGTCATAGAGATTACGGTACCTCCTGCGAAAAGGAAATTTGTTGTATGGCCCGAAAACCCTCTTCGGAAAAGGCCTTTCTGTCGGGCAACGAGGCGCTGGCCCGCGGCGCCTGGCAGGCCGGCCTGAAAGTCGCCTGTGCGTATCCCGGTACTCCTTCTACCCAAATTCTCGAATCGCTGGCCGAATATCCGGAAGTAGATGTCCAGTGGTCGGTAAATGAAAAGACGGCTTTTGAGGTGGCTTATGCCGCCGCTGTCGGGGGGGTGCGGGCCCTGTTTGCCTGCAAGCACGTTGGACTCAATGTGGCGATGGACCCGCTGATGACCTCCGCTTATACCGGTGTCAATGCCGGGTTTGTAGCGGTTGTCTGCGATGACCCCCAGATGCACTCTTCCCAGAATGAGCAGGATACCCGCTGGGCGGGCGTGTATGCCAAACTGCCTATCCTCGAGCCCTCCAGTCCTTCCGAGGCCCTTGACTTTATTCAGCAGGCCTTTGACATCAGCGAGCAGTATGATACGCCGGTGATTGTCCGGATGACCACACGGGTCTGTCACAGCAAGGAAGATGTTCCCTGCGGCGGCCCGCGAAAAGAAATGCCGGTTCGTCCGCTGGAAAGAAATATGCGAAAGTATGTGATGGTGCCCGCCAACGCCCGGGCCCGTCATGAAGAACTTGAAAAGCGGCTCCTGAAGCTCAAGGCCCTCTCGGAACGCTCCCGACTCAATCGGGTGGAGATGAACAGCCCGTCGCTGGGGTTTATCGCCGACAGTGTCAGTTATCTGTATCTGAAAGAAGTTTTTCCCGATGCATCTTATCTGAAGCTCGGTTTTCTGTATCCTTTCTGCGATGAGAAAATCAGAAAATTCGCCAAAAGCGTCAAGCGGCTGATGGTCGTGGAGGAACTGGACCCGTTTATCGAAGAGCACGTCAGGGCCCTGGGCATCCGCAAGGTTCAGGGCAAGCATCCTTCCTATCGGCTGGGCGAACTCGACCAGGACCTCGTCCGCTCTCTCGTCGCCGGCAAGCCCAAAAAAGTCAAGCCTCGCCCCGGACGGGCGCCTCGCCTGTGTGCGGGCTGTCCGCATTGGTCGATTTTTTCTGTCCTGAAAAAACTGGATGTTTTTGTCGCCGGGGACATCGGCTGCTATACCCTCGGCTCTCTGCCGCCGACCTCCGCCCTGCATACCTGCCTGTGTATGGGGGCCGGAGTGACGTTTAACGAGGGGCTCCGGCGGGCTCATCCGGAGGAAAAGATTGTCGGTCTGGTGGGGGATTCCACCTTTGTTCACATGGGAATTCCCGGGCTGATTAACGCCGCCTACAACAAGGCCAAGGGAATCATTTTCATCCTCGACAATTCCACAACCGCGATGACCGGCGGTCAGCAGCATCCGGCCACCGGAAAAACCATTCGAAATGAACCGACCAAACGGCTGGATTTGAAAGCCGTCTGTCAGGCCTGCGGAGCGGATTATGTGGATGTGATTGACCCGCAGGGCAGGGTCAAGGAGCTGGAGGAGCTGGTCAAACAGCGTCTGGCGGCGGATGCCCTCAGTGTGATTATTGTCCAGCACCCCTGTGTTTTGTTAAAGTGAGAGAAAACCATGACTCGAAAACAGGATGTTTACAACGTCACTTTCGGCGGAATCGGCGGACAGGGCATCATCACCGCCTCGGAACTGCTCGGATGGGCGGCTCTCTATGACGGCTGCTGTGTCAAAAAATCTGAAGTCCACGGAATGAGCCAGCGGGGCGGCTCGGTGGAATCCCATGTTCGATTCGGCAAACAGGTGTATTCACCGCTGGTCGGGATCGGGCAGGCCGATTTTCTCCTGTGTTTTCATCCCGATGAGCACACTCGTCTGAAGCCGTTTCTGCGGAAGGGGGGAATCGACCTGATGCCGTATCTGGAAAAAGTCCAGCAGATTGCCGACAATCCCCGCGCTGTCAATACCGGTCTGATGGGCGTGTTGGCCACGTTTCTGCCCATTCGGCTCGACAGCTGGGAGCGGGCGATGCAGAAGGTCTTCAAGCCGTCGATTCTTGAGGTAAATCGGCAGATGTTCACCAAGGCGATGGCCCTGGCCGAATAACGTTCTCCCCGGATGGTCCGACGGACGCCGGAGGCATTGAGGGAACCGGAAAACAGGAGGTTGTGTATGATTTGGAATGAGAAAATCGAAACGATGCCGCTGGAGGACCTGAAAAATCTTCAGTCCGAACGCTTGGTCAAGCTGGTCCGATATGTCTATGACCGTTGTCCGGTCTATCGGAAGAAATTTGAAGAGGCTGGCGTAAGCCCTTCCGATATCCGCAGCATTGATGATATTACCAAACTGCCCTTTACCACCAAGATTGATATGCGGGACAATTACCCGTATGGACTTTTTTCTGTCCCCCGCGAAGAGGTGGTGGAAATTCATGTTTCCAGCGGCACCACCGGCAACCCGACGCTGGTCGGCTACACCCGTGAGGACATCAAACTCTGGTCGGAGGTGATGGCCCGTGCCCTGTGCTGCGCCGGAGCCAAACCGGATGACATCATCCAGATTGCTTACGGCTACGGTCTGTTTACCGGCGGTCTCGGTTTTCACTACGGCGCCCTTGAAATGGGGCTGACCATTATTCCCACCTCCTCCGGCCAGACCAAACGGCAGCTGAAGATTATGCAGGATTTCCAGCCCCGCATCCTGGCCTGTACGCCCAGTTATTGTCTTTATATGGCCGAAGAAGCCAAAGAAATGGGGCTGGACCCGCGGAAGGGCAGCTGGCGGATTGGGATATTCGGCGCAGAGCCCTGGAGCGAGGCCATGCGCAAGGAAATTGAGGAAACCTGGAATATGACCGCCACCGATATTTACGGCCTTTCGGAAATCATCGGTCCGGGCGTTTCGCAGGAGTGCACCTATAAAGAGGGGCTGCATTTGTTCTCGGATGTGTTTTATCCGGAGATTATTGACCCCGAAACCGGAAAGCACGTTCCGGAAGGGCAGGACGGCGAGCTGGTCATCACCACCCTGACCAAGCAGGCCATTCCGCTGATTCGCTATCGAACCCGCGATATTGTGAGCATGACGACGGCTCCGTGCCGCTGCGGACGCACCAGCCCCCGCACCAGCAAAATCAAAGGCCGCACGGACGATATGATTGTCGTGCGGGGCATTAACGTCTTTCCGTCTCAGATAGAGCATGTCCTGCTGGGCATTGAAGGCACCCACCCGCATTATCAGCTGGTTATTGACCGCCAGGCCCACAAGCTCGACGAGGTGGAGATTATGGTGGAGGTGGATGAGAAGATTTTCAGCGATGAAATCAAGCAGATGCGGGCTCTCGAGCAGAAAATCAAAAAGGAGATTGAGGCGGTTTTGTCCATCGGCGTCAAGGTCAAGCTGGTTGAACCCAAAACGATTCAGCGAAGCGAAGGCAAGGCCAAACGCGTGGTGGATAAACGCGTTCTGTAAGGACAAAGCGTCGACGTTTGCAGGAAAGGAACGGGACTATGAAAATCAGGCAAATCAGTGTGTTTTTAGAAAATCGAAAAGGGCGGCTCTATGAGGTCTGCTCGCTGCTGGGGCAGGCGGGGATTAATATCCGGGCCCTGACGATTGCTGAAACCGAGTCCTTCGGCGTGCTGCGAATGGTCGTCAACAAACCCGATGAGGCGGTCAGTCTCTTTCGAAAACACAATATCACCGCCAACCTGACCGATGTCGTCGCGGTGGAGGTGCCCGACCGGCCCGGCGGTCTGGCCGAAGTCCTCAAGGTTCTCTCCGATGGGAATGTCAATGTCGAGTATATGTACGCTTTTGTGGAAAAATTTTCTGAAAAAGCACTTCTGGTATTTCGTTTTGATGACCCGGCCGGAGCCCATCGGGTCCTTACGTCTGCGGGCATTACCGTCCTGACGGAAAAAGACCTCCCGAATCTGTAACAATTGCGGCGGAAAGAGAAAGGCACAGTCGGAATGGACATTCGATACTGGAATCAGCGGCTGGAGACCCTGCCACAGCCCGAACTGCGTCAGCTTCAGCTGGAGCGTCTGCGGGAAGTTGTCGGGTACGCCCTTCAGACCCCGTTCTACAAAAAGCGTCTTCCGAAAGTCGGGATTTCCTCCCCGGAGGACATCCGCTCTCTGGACGACCTGAAACGAATTCCCTTTACCGTCAAAGATGACCTGCGTCAGGCCTTTCCCAAAGGGCTGCTGGCCGTCGATATGGAAAAAGTGGTTCGGATTCATTCCTCCAGCGGCACGACGGGGATTCCGACGGTGATTTACTATACGGCGGATGATTTGGACCGCTGGACGGATTTGCTGGCCCGCAGCATTGTGGCCACCGGCGCCGGTCCCGGAGATGTCTTCCAGAATATGATGAGCTACGGTCTTTTTACCGGCGGACTGGGGATGCATTACGGGGCCGAGCGGGTCGGAATGGCGGTAATTCCGGTCGGCGGCGGCAACACCCAGCGGCAGCTTCAGATTATGCGGGATTTCCGCACGACGGTGCTGCATATTACGCCCAGTTATCTGCTGCACATTCACCAGCGGATGCCGGAGTTCGGTCTGACACCGGCGGATTTGAATCTCAAAAAGGCCTGGATGGGGGCCGAGCCCCATTCGGAAAATACACGGCTCAAACTTCAGGAGTTATTCGGAATTGATATTTACAATTCCTACGGTCTCAGTGAGATGAATGGTCCGGGTGTGGCATTTGAATGCGTCTATAAAAACGACCTGCACGTCTGGGAGGACGGATACATCATTGAAATCATCGACCCCCGAACGGGCGAGCCGGTAGAGGACGGCCGGGAGGGCGAAGTTGTTTTCACGAATCTGATTCGCCATGCCCTGCCTCTTTTGCGGTATCGAACCCGGGATTTGGCCTTTCTGCATCCGGAGCCCTGTCCATGCGGGCGAACCGCCCGGCGGATGTCGCGCATTACGGGACGCACGGATGATATGCTCATTATCAACGGCGTGAATGTCTTCCCCTCTCAGATTGAAGAAGTGCTGATGAGCATCCCGGAGGTCGGGACGAATTATCAGATTCATCTGAGCCGTCATGAGGGGCTCGACCGCCTCACAGTCAAAGTGGAAATCTACTCCAAACTGTTTACCGGCGATTTGGCCGCCCTCGAGGCCCTCAAAAACAAAATCAACGAAAAGCTGCGGGCTTCCATTACCATCAATTCCCGAATTGAACTGCATGAGCCCGGTTCACTGCCTGCGTTTGAGGGCAAGGCAAAACGTGTTGTGGATGAACGGGAAAAACTGTAACGGTTCATCGCGACGGTCAAAGATTTGAGCAAGGAGCAGCAGTATGGCCAAGCAGATTACGGTTTTTTTGGAAAACAGACCGGGACGAATTCAGACCATTTCCCGCATTCTCAAGGAAAAAGGCCTGAACATCCTGGCCTTTTCCATTCAGGACCGCGGGGAGTTCGGGCTGATGAAGATGATTGTGGACAAACCGGATGAGGCCCAGTTGGCGCTGGCCGACCGCGGGATGGCCTGTGCCCTTAAAGAAGTCTTTGCCGTTACGGCAGCGGATCAGCCCGGCAATCTGGAAATGCTCACCACGGCCCTGGCGGAAAACAATATCAATATCAAGGATGCCTACGGGTTTGTCTCCACGGCTGATAAACGGGGCATCTGCTATTTGGAGGTGGAAAATCCTCAGAATGTAGATGTCGGCCGACTGATTGCCGAACACGGTTTTACGCTGATTGCCGATAAAGACCTTTACGATTTATAACAGGACGATATGGACCTTTTGCCTGCAATTGACCTCCGCGGCGGGAAATGTGTTCGCCTGATTCAGGGCCGGTACGATAATCAGATTACCTATCGGGAAAATCCGCTCGAGCAGGCCGAAGAGTTTTTCGCGCAGGGGGCTCGCTGGCTGCACATTGTGGACCTGGACGGTGCCAAAGAAGGAAGACCGCTTCATACGGATGTGGTTCGCCAGATTCTTCGTCATCTGCCGATGAAAGTCGAATTGGGCGGGGGACTCCGCGAGGAAGAATCTATCCGTCAGATGCTCGATTTGGGGCTGGAACGGGTGATTATCGGCACCAGTGCCGTGAGCAATTTTGAATGGTTTTCTGAAATGGCCTGCAAGTTTCCTAATCGTTTAGCGCTTGGGCTGGATGCACGCGGTTTTCGTCTGGCAGCTGAAGGGTGGCTCAAAGAAACCGGGGGAGATTTGCTGGAATTTGCCCGACGGGCCTCTCAACTGCCGATTGCCGCTGTCATTTATACGGATATTGAAAAAGACGGAATGCTCTGCGGTCCTAACTTGGCCAGGACGGAGGAGTTAATCAAGGCTGTTTCGGTTCCGATTGTGGCGGCCGGCGGGGTTACGACAATACAAGATATTAAAAATCTGAAAAAAATCGGCGCGGCCGGGGCTGTTATCGGACGTGCCCTTTACGAAGGGACCCTTGATTTATCAGAAGCGATTCAGGTATCAAGATAATTCAGATTCATAATATCTTGCAACAAGGAAATAAGGCGACTAAATTTTTTCAGAATTTTTCGGAAAATTCTGATAGTTCTTGACAGAACAAGGGCCTTTCCTTTACCTTACAGTGCTTCTGGTCAGCGGAGACCGGACAGAGAGAGTCTTTGTGTAATTTCAATCAACGTTTTATAGAATCTGGAGGTTAGTTTCTGTGAATAAGGAACTGGCTCGCGAATTAATCAGCGCGGGCGTACATTTCGGACACGGGGTCAGCCGCTGGAACCCCAAGATGGAACCCTACATCTACGGGAAGCGCGGAATGATCCACATTATCAATGTCAAGGAAACCTTAAAGGGGCTGCTGATAGCCAAGAAGCTCCTTGCCCAACTGGTTTCCGAAGGAAAAGATGTGGTTTTTGTCGGCACGAAGCGCCAAGCCCAGAAGGCCGTTCAGCAGGCGGCCGAACGCTGCGGGATGCATTATGTGACCGAACGCTGGCTGGGCGGAACGCTCACCAATTTCCGTACCATTCGCTCACGGCTTCAGCGGCTGGAGGAACTGGAGGAAATGGAGGCCTCCGGACGGCTGGAAGAAGAGAGCAAAAAGCAGGGGGCACGCCTGAAAAGAGAATTGCGGAAAATCCGAAGCAATTTGTCCGGTATTCGCAAGATGAATCGTCTGCCGGGTGCTGTTGTTGTGGTGGATGCCCGGAAGGAATATATCGCCTTGCGTGAAGCCCGCAAGCTGGGGATTGCCACCATCGGCATTATCGATACCGATTCGGACCCGGATACGGTGGATGTGGTGATTCCGGCCAATGATGATTCGATTAAGGCGATTGAAATTATTCTCAATGAGCTGGCGGATGCCGTGGCGGAAGGCAAAACCATTGTCCGTACATCGGAACCGGCGGATGCCGCTCAGGCCGCCCGCCGACGTTCACGCCGGCGCGTTCTGGCCAGTGCCTCTGATGCCTCCGAAGAGGCCCCGGAAACCGTCGCCTCCGAGAATCCGGCTTCACTTTCCGAGTCGGCGGCTCCGGACAATGCCTGACACTTGGCAGGGAATTTGCCCGGTGCCGGCTGGATGGGCACCGGATTGAACCAGACAATCAGCAAACGGGAGTTTGAATCAAATGGCGGATATTTCAGCAGCAGCGGTTATGAAACTTCGCAAGGCCAGCGGTCAGGGAATGATGGACTGCAAAAAGGCCCTCGAAGAAACCAATGGAGATTTTGATGCAGCGATGGAACTGCTTCGCAAGAAGGGTCTGGCGACTCTTCAGAAGCGGGCCGGACGGGAAACCACACAGGGACGTCTGATTTGCCGGAAAAGTGCGGATGGGCGTTCGATGGCGATGGTGACCCTGTGCTGCGAAACGGATTTTGTGGCGAAAAACGATGACTTCCTGGCTGCCTGCGAGAAACTGGGCGAATGTGCCCTGAAGGCCGATGTCCAGGCCGGTCCTCAGGACCTGATGGACATCGAAGTGGCCGGCAGGAAATTCTCCGATATTCTCACGGAAGCGGTCAGCAAAATCGGCGAGAAAATCGAAATTGGAGACTTTGCCCGGTACACTCTTTCCGGCTGCGGCCTGTTCGGTTCCTACGTCCATTTCAATGAAAAAACCGGTGCGATGGTGGAAATCGAGACCGACAGCGAGAAAACCGCGGAGGCTCTCCGGCATTTGGCCAACGAAATCGCTATGCATATCACGGCTATCAAGCCGATTGCGGTGGATCGGGAAACGGTGGCTCCGTCCGTGCTGGAGCAGGAACGCCGGATTGCGGCCGAACAGGTCAAAGACAAACCCGCCAATATGGTGGAAAAAATTGTCGAAGGGAAAATTGCCAAATTCCTGAAGGAAAACTGCCTCCTTGAGCAGCCGTTTGTCAAAGACGACAGCAAGACCGTCAGCGAGGTGCTCAACGAGGCGGCCCGGGCCGCCGGCGGGCGGGCTAAAATCAAACGCTTTGTCCGATTCGAAATCGGATAAGCGGCCGAAAAGGTTCAGGCATCGTAAACGCAGGTTTTCGATGCCTTTTTTTCACCCTGTCCGCACGGACGGGAACAAAGATGGATATGAGCGACATACGGTATAAACGCATTCTGCTGAAATTGTCGGGAGAAAGTTTCTGCAAGCCCGACGGCTTCGGCATCGACGGAGAGGCCCTCGAGTCGATTGCGCAGCGCATTATTCGGATTTGCCGATTGGGACCGCAGGTGGCGATTGTCGTCGGCGGGGGAAACTTTCTGCGTGGGCATTCGTTTTCGCGCAAAAGCCATATCCCCCGAACAACCGCCGACTATATGGGGATGCTGGCGACGGTCATCAACGCCTGTGCCCTGCAGGAGATTCTCGAGAAAGAAGGCCAGCCGACCCGTGTTCTCAGTGCCATCGAGGTTTCTGCCATCTGCGAGCCGTTTATCCGCCGGCGGGCCATTCGGCATCTGGAGCGCGGCCGGGTGACGATTCTGGCCGGCGGAACCGGAAATCCCTTTTTCTCCACGGATACCTGTGCGGCCCTGCGGGCGGCTGAGCTGGGGGCTGACCTGATGATTAAGGCCACCAAAGTCGATGGGGTTTATACGGATGACCCCAAGACCAATCCGCAGGCCCGTTTAATCGAGCGGATAACTTATGCACAGGTCCTTCAGCAGAATCTGAAGGTAATGGACCCGGCGGCGGTCAGTTTATGCTGGGAAAACCATATTCCGATTATTGTTCTGAATTTTTTCCGAGACGGTTCTATCACCCGGGCCCTTTGCGGGGAACAGGTAGGAACCTGGATCAGTGATTGAACGGCCGGACCGAAACAAACCGGCCGAAGCAAGCAGGAAAGGGGAAAGCGTCTATGACAACCAAACAGATTGTTGCCGAACATGAGCGGAATATGCACAAGTCGATTGACTTTCTGAAGACGGAGCTGCGTTCTGTGCGGACCGGACGCGCCTCACCGGGGCTGGTGGAGCATCTGACGGTGGAATATTACGGAACGCCTACTCCGCTCAAGCAGCTGGCGACCATTGCCGTGCCCGATCCGTCGTCGATTGTCATCAAACCCTTTGATGTGTCCTGCCTGAAGGAAATTGAAAAAGCCATTAAGGCCAGCGAGCTGAGCCTGGCCCCGGTGGCGGACGGCAAAACCATTCGTCTGAATCTGCCCCCACTCAGCGAAGAGCGGCGGAAGCAAATTGTCCAGCAGGTCAAGCAGATGGGCGAAAAAGTCAAAGTCACCATTCGGAACATCCGCCGCGATGCCATCAAGGCCCTCGAGGATGAAGAAAAGAAAAAGACCATCACGGAGGATGACCGGGACCGGGGCAAGAAAGAAATCGAAGACCTGACCAAAAAGCATATCGAACAAATTGACGAAATCATTGAGGCAAAATCGCGGGAAATTCTGTCCGAGTAGTCTTAAAGCCTCCTTTCTGTTTCGCTGTTTTCAGAAAACGTTTCTTGTTTGGGGAGCTTTCTCATGACCGACCCAAAAATGCGGAAAAAGTCCGTCAAACGAATTGGGATTTGGGCGGGGATTGTTCTGGCGGCTGTTTGTGTGCTCCTGAGTCTTGTTCCGACCCTTCTGTCCAGCCGAATCGGTACGTCCTTTCTTCTGGCGCAGCTGAACCGTTCGCTCGACGGCACCCTGACGCTGGATGATTTATCGCTCGGCTGGTTCAGCGGTGTTCGGGTGCAGAATCTCCGCTGGAAGGATGCCGCCGGACAGACCCAGGTTCAGATTGTTTCTCTGAAGGCCCGCCCGAAGTGGCTGGCCTTGCTGGGAGGCCGAATCGCCCTGACCGATGCCGTGGTGGATGGGCCGTTTATCGAGGTGAAGATGCCTGCTTCAGTTTTGTCGGCCGCCCCGCAGAAATCGGAGCAGCCCCCGCAGGGTTCCCCGCCGTCTGTGTATCGAATCGGCCCCGTTGAATTGGAGATACGGCAGGGGCAGGCCGTTCTGGAGCAGGCCCGTCCGAATGGGCTGCCGCCGGTGCAGCTGCATGTTCGAAATCTGGCTTCGACAGTGATTCTGAACCAATCGGGCAAAGACTCTTCGGTTTCCATCTCGATGGATGTCGGAGACGGAAGCCAGCAGGGGTTCGTTCAGGCCAAAGGGCAGGGGATTGAGGTTCCCTCTCCGGCGGGGCTGGCGGGACTGAGCGGACAGTTTGATGTGGAAATCCGCTCCCTGTCGCTGGCGAGTCTGGCCCCGCTGCTGGCCCTGGCCGGCAAGGATGTCCAGATGGCCGGCACCCTCAACGGCACGGCCAATGCCAAGATTGCCAACGGGCAAATTCAGACGCTTCAGGCCTCCGCCGACCTGACCGGTTTTCAGCAGGTTTTCGAAGGCCAGACCCTGCGTCTCGAACAGCCGGTCAAGCTCCGCACGCGGCTGTCCGCCCGGGCGGATGAATGGCTTATTGAACAGATGGAGCTGGAGTCTTCGTTTTGTCGGCTGTCCGGAAAGGGCGGTCTGAATGCCCTGGAATATACCCTGTCTGCGGATTTGGCCCAGACACAGGCCGTTACGGCTCCTCTGGTGGACTGGAAGGGCTATAAAGTCGCCGGGCTTTTGACGGCAGACGGAAAGGTTCTGCGGAATCAGCAGGCTATAGAGGCCTCCGGAAAACTTGCCATTCGGGATTGTGTTCTCAGGCAGGACAGCAAATCCGTCGTTTTGTCTGAACTGAGCCAGAATTATGATTTAACCCTTTCTCCGGACTTTCAGTCGGTTCAGATTCGCCGGTTTGAATTGGCTGCCAAGCCGATTGGGACGGTCAGTCTGTCGGATGCGAAGGCGAACTGGAGCCGGCCCGACGTGGAAGCAGTGCTCGCCTTGACGGGAACGGTGGATTTGAAGAATGCGGTACCGCTGGTCAATTTCTTTTATCCGCTGCCTGCAGACCTTTCGCTGGCGGGGGTCCTGCGGCCGAATGTCCGAGTGGAAATGAAAGAAGGGCTTCTTCGTGTCCTGACGGCTTCGACGGAACTGGACAATCTGACGGTCAGCAAGGCAAACATGGAACCGTTTGTCAGCCGCAAGAATACCCTGAAAGCGGATATTGCCTGGGATTTGAAGAAGAATGAGCTGCGGCATCTGAAAGATTTTGAACTGAACAGTGACGCCGTTCGCGTTCGCGGCAATCTCCAGCAGACGGCTGCTCCGGACAAATCCCAGATTGCCGGGCAGGCCCAGGCGGAATATGACTGGAAGGAGGTCTCGTCGCTGGTCCGCCCTTTTCTTTTGGACGGATTGACGCTGGAGGGGAAGCGGAATGACCAATTCAGTTTTTCCGTCAGCAAAACTTCTTCGGGAATCGACTGGCAGACACTGGCGGCCAATGGCTCGTTCGGTTTTCAAAGGGCTTCTTATAAAGGATTATCGATTGGAACGGTGGATCTGAAACTGAAGGCCGACAAGGGAACAGCGGCGATTGACCTGGCGGATACGCCGGTCAATAACGGCGTCCTCCGGCTGGCGGGGGATATCGACTTTAAAAATCAGCCGCCTGTGTTTCGTCTGCGGAAACCGATGGCTGTGCTGGAGAAAGTCCAGATTAATGATGAGCTGACCCGAAATCTTCTGGAGTATGTCAATCCGCTGTTTGCCAATGCCAGCCGTGTCTCCGGTGTGGCGGACTTTTCCTGTGAGGAATTGGTGCTGCCGCTTCAGGCCGAACGAAAGGACCTGCTGAAGCTTAAAGCGGTGCTGGCGCTCAGCCAGGTCACCATGCGTTCAGACGGTTTTCTGAAAGAACTGCTGAATGTCATCGGCGGCGACCCATCCGTTGTTTTGACGCTTCATCCGACTCCTCTGTCCCTCGACAAAGAGGTACTGTCTTACCAGAATATGCAGGTGGATGTCGGGAAGAATCCGATTGTTTTTTCCGGTCAGGTCGGGCTTGACCGGCGGCTCCGAATGGAGATGAAAATGCCCTGGACGCTCAGCGGACAGACCGTTCGTTCCGGCGAGAGTCCGTCGGACCAGATTGTTCTGCCCGTCCGCGGCACTATAGACAGGCCTCAGGTGGACTGGAACAGACTTCTCCAGCTCAATCTGGGCCGAATCCTTTTAAGGGAACTTCTCAAGTGAAAACCATAATTCAGGGACTCAGGCAGCGGTTTACGTCGCCGGCGGAAGAGTTGAGCCGATGGGCAAGGTTTCTGGTCTTTCAGTTTCGCATCTGGCGGCACTGCATCCGTCTGCTCCGTGTAAACCGATTCGGCACGCAGGCGGCAGCCCTGTCTTACTATACCATCTTCGGCCTGGTGCCTGCGGCCATCGTGATGCTGATGATTTTTCAGATGTTTCCGGCCTATCGCGACGTCGGTGCCAAGGTGAGGGCCTTTGTTTATGAGCAGATGAACCTGACACGCCTGGAGTATCCGACGGACAGGGTGGTCGGGCCGCGTCCGGACGGACAGGTTCCTCCAAAAATCAGTGTCGCCGAGAAACTGGATGAACTGACAGACCATTATCTGGGCCGACTCAATGCCGGCGCCGTCGGTCTGGTTAACGGGCTGGTGGTGATTTATGCAGCCATAGGGCTGCTGTCCACGATTGAAAAGGCCTTTAATGTCATCTATCGGGTTCCCACCGGCCGTTCCTTTCTGAAACGAATGGTCAATTACTGGTCCCTGCTGACCCTCGGGCCGCTGCTGCTGGGCGTCGGAATTCATCTGAGCACGCAGGTGATGATGATGAAGGGCGTGCATCAGGGACTGCTTCCGTACATTCAGCCCATTTTGCCTTTTTTGATTAGTGTTGTGCTGTTTTTCTTCCTGTATTACATGCTTCCGAATACGACCGTTCGTCCCGCGGCCGCTTTATGGGGGGCTTTTGTGGCGGCGGTGCTGTGGACGTCAGCCAAATTTCTTTTCGGTTTGTATGTAACCAAATTTGTCCCCTTTAATGTCGTCTGGGGGATTTTGGGAATCATTCCGCTGACGGTTTTTTGGATTTACTGGACATGGATTTTCATTTTATTCGGTCTTCAGTTGACGTATGCGGTTCAGAACCTGCGTACGCTGGATGCCGCGGAACTGGCTCGAGCCCAGCGGATTTCGGATGTCTGTCTGCTGGCTAATGATCAGACGATTGCCCGTATGGTTGAGTTTGTTCTTCGGGTTTTTGAACAGAAAGAGGAACGGCCGGTCAGTGTGGAGCAGGTGGCTGCTAATCTTCAAATGCCCGTTGAGGTGGCCCGCCGCCTGCTGGACCAGCTGGTCAAGGGCAGGATTTTATGCCATACCAACGAGCCGGTGCAGGGGTACGTTCCTTCCACAGACGGGGCTCATCTGACGCTGGCCGACATCAGCCGCGTCGTCGAATCACTCAGCTATGGACAGGCCGACCCGATTCATAACCCCAAAATTGCAGCGGTTTTCGATAAAATCCGCCGGGAACTGGCCCAGTACACCCTCAAGGATGTTCTGGAGCCATTTCGGAAAGAGGAGATGAAAACGCCGCTTTCGGCGGTCGAACCGCAGGACAGAGAGGGTACTTAAACCCAAACGGCGTCCAGCAGAAAGCGAAGGCCGAACCATCCGAGGGCCAGGGCACAGAAGCCCAAAATCCATTTTTGATTTCTTTGGTTCAGCAGGCCGGCCCCATAGAAGACGCTGAACGATAAGATTGTCAGCCAGACCCAATCACAGAGCCAGTGAACCGCGGCAAAAAGGACCAGGGCCGTTCCCCCCAGTTCTTTGGCTCGCATCGCCAGATTCAATCCGACCGTCGCCCACCAGAAGAGGAAATAAGGATTTGTGGCTGACAGAACAAAACCGGTCATCAGGGGGCCTTGGGGCGAACCGGACTTCGGAGTCAAATCCGGTTTTCGAATTTCCCGAAGCATTCCGACACTCATCCACAGCAGAAAAAGGCCCCCGACAGCGCCGATCAGAGTCCGAGTCAGGGGCCGTTCAAAAAACACAGACAGCCCGAGCATCAGCAGGAAAATCAGCGGAATCTCCAGGATTCCGTGTCCAAATGCAATCAGGGTTCCGGCCCAGCGGTTCCGGCTGCCCTGAGCCAGGGTAGCCGTTGTCACCGGCCCCGGTGCCATCACACCCGACAGAGAAATCACAACAGTCTGAATGAGAAAAGAAAGGAGCACTGCAAACGCCTCATTCACCGATGATTTTCACGAGAACGCGTTTTCGGCGTTTCCCGTCAAATTCGCCGTAGAAAATCTGCTCCCACGGCCCGAAATCCAGTTTTCCGTCGGTTACGGCCACGACCACTTC
The DNA here is from genome assembly GCA_037479115.1 of Anaerohalosphaeraceae bacterium. NCBI lineage: Bacteria > Pseudomonadati > Planctomycetota > Phycisphaerae > Sedimentisphaerales > Anaerohalosphaeraceae > Anaerohalosphaeraceae bacterium. The sequence continues at coordinate 44,644 of JBBFLK010000015.1, forward strand.
CCGCCCCATAATGGTTCGCTTCAGGTGGGCGTCCGCATTGTCTTCGTACCCGTTATGTCGGTACTGCTCATAGGGTTTTTCCGGAGCCAGTTTTTCCAGCCAAACCTCAAAATCATGATGCAGCCCCGGTTCGTCGTCATTGATGAAAACAGAAGAGGTAATGTGCATCGCATTTACAAGACAAAGCCCCTCTGTAATGCCTGATTCCGCTAGGCACTGCTCTACCTGCGGCGTGATATTAATTAATTCTCTTCGCCGTGAAGTCTGAAACCAAAGTTCTTTCCGATACGTTTTCATAATGGACCTCTCTTTGCGTATTTTGCACAGCTTTGCCTAAACATCTTTCCGGCAGAAGTCTTTTTTGTCAAAGGACAAACCAAAAATCTTGACAAGAAACTGCTCAGAGGATACAATAAAGTGGATACAGCAGAGAGAAAATATGCATGGGGGTTTCAAAACACGAACATTTTAGGCAGGAGAGGTCGAGATGAAAACAATCACATTTCTTTTCATTGGGTTGGTTTGCTGTGCTTATGCTCCGGCGACGATGCGCATTACCGAATGGATGTACGGCGGAGCCAACGGGGAATTTGTCGAATTTACCAACGTAGGTTCAACCCCGATTGATTTGACCGGCTGGAGTTATGATGATGACAATCGAAGACCCGGTCAATTCAGTTTAAGCCCTTTCGGCATTGTGGCCCCCGGAGAGTCCGTCATTATTACCGAATCAGCGGCGGCATCATTTCGGACGGCGTGGGGACTTTCTTCTTCCGTGAAAATCCTGGGAGGTTATACCAACAATCTTGGACGAAACGATGAAATTAACCTGTATGATGCGCTGGGCAATCTGGTTGATCGGCTGACGTTCGGAGACCAGAATTTCCCCGGCAGCATTCGCACGCTGAACAAAAGCGGAAATATTCCGCCTGCCAAGCTGGGACAAAATGATGTGTACAGTGCGGTTTTATCGGCTGTAAATGACGAATATGGTTCGTTTGCTTCGACCGGCGGGGATATTGGAAATCCCGGCTACTACATTCCCGAACCGACTACGTTCGCTTTGCTGGCCGCCGCAGGGGCTCTTGCCTTGCGCAAAAAAAGATAAGAACCGCCGAAGCGAAACTGAGCGGCTTCTCGGCATAGAATATCGTTTCATCAAAAGCTTGCCGCAGAGGAAGAAGATGCTTTTTAAAGAGATGCTCTTTAAGAAGAGGAGTGTATAAGGCCTTAAGAGGCATAATCTGTCTGTTTTGTCCTGATAAAAAAATATTTTTTTCTTGATTTTTTGCCGATAACAGAGATAATAGCGAGTGAAATGACTGGACACGGAATATGTGTACCTCAATGAAAGAGAGAACGCTCCCTTCCATTGCTCGTCATTTCGCAGAACGTGCAATTTGAGTCAGGAAGGTTGGATTATTACCGGTCAGTTTTGGACATTCAGGACCCTTCAGAGAAGTCGGTTTTCAAGAATTCCTTGCCCCGCGAGTCATTTCCGAGTCAGGATTCATCCGAAAACATCCTTCTTGTGCGGTTATCTCCTCTGCGCATCGGCGCCGGACGGAGTCAAACGGAATAACTTTTGAACAAGGAAAAGCCATGAACATTTATGTAGGGAATCTGTCGTTTGACGTAGTTGAAAGTGATTTGCTCCGTCTGTTTGAAACATTCGGCCGCGTCACCTCCGCCAGCATTATCAAGGATAAATTCAAGGGCCGTTCCCGCGGGTTCGGTTTTGTGGAGATGCCCGATGATTCCGAGGCTCAGGCGGCAATCGATGCGCTCAACGGCCGGGAATTGATGAACCGCCCGCTGACCGTCAATGAGGCCCGGCAGCGTCCGGAACGGGCTCCGCGAAGCGGAGGCGACCGGCGGCCCAACCGCGGCGGCGGACGAAGACGGTTTTAGCCGTTCTCTCTCAACAGGTACGGGCCGGTGTTCTTGTTTGCTCTCCGGAAGACAGGCCCTTTTACAAAAGCAGGAGAGCGAATTCAGTAGGGGCATTCAGCCCCGGGAGTACAAGCAATGGCAAAAGGTACAGTCAAGTGGTTCAATGACAGCAAGGGATTCGGCTTTATTTGTCCCGAAGAGGGTGGCAGCGATTTGTTCGTCCATCATTCGGAAATCCAGGCCAGCGGATTCAAGTCCCTCAAGGAGGGCCAGAAGGTCGAATACGAAGTCGGCCAGGGCAAAAAAGGCCCCTGCGCGACCAAAGTCAAGCCCTGCTAACCGGGCCGAGCTGCGAATGAACTTCAAAGCCCCGTCTTTCCGGCGGGGCTTTTCTTTTTTATCCGGCGGGCGGTTTTTTCCCGCAGACAGGACAGTCCTGAAGCCGAAGCGGTTTGCCCAGCCGGGCCTTCCGGAGTACTTCTTCATTTTGAAACACCTCTTCCGTCGGGCCGTCCAGCAGCACTTTTCCTCCTTCCAGAACAATCGTCCGCTCACACAAATCCATGGCCAAGTCCAGGTCATGGGTGGCGATGATTTTCGTATGTTCAAAGGACCGCAGCAGATCAATCAGCTCCCGTCTGGCCTGAGGGTCCAGATTGGCACTCGGTTCATCCAGCAGGAGGATATCCGGGCTCATCGCCAGAACGGAGGCGATTGCCGCCCGCCGTTTTTCTCCGGCGGAGAGCCGAAACGGCGGACGATTCTGCAGATGCAGCACACCTGTACGGCGGAGGGCTTCCTCCACTACCGGACGGACCTGCTGGGCATCCAGCCCGAGATTGCGCGGTCCAAAGGCGGCATCCTCATACACCGTCGGCATAAACAGCTGGTCGTCCGGGTCCTGAAAAACCATTCCAACAGTTTTGCGGATGGCCGGCAGGGTTTGACGGCTGACCGGAAGACTGCCGATTCGAAGCGTTCCTTTGCTCGGCAGCAGGCATCCGCACAGATGCAGCAGCAGGGTCGATTTGCCCGCGCCGTTGCCTCCGACGAGGGCCACAGACTGACCGTGGGTGATGCGGAATGATATTCCCTGCAGGGCCGCCGTCCCGTCCGGATAGGTATAGTAAAGATTGTCTGCCTCAACCAGATGATGACTCATCCTGATATTCCTTTAAGAAACCGCTCCCACATTGCAGCGGGGCTAACCCAGCGGAAAACTACGAAAAAAGCCGTCCAGAAAAAGAAAAAGACAATGTCTTGTCGGTTTATATGGAAAGTCTGTGTTGTGGGGATCCGGCCTTCAAACGCCCGGCAGTACATGGCCTGACTGATGCGCTCCGCCCGTTCGAGGGTTCGGAGTAGCAGACTGCCGGCCATCCCCCGAAATGAAAGCAGACCGGTTCCCCGCCCGTCGAAGCTGCGCAGGGAACGGGCCCGAAGCATACGGGCGGCTTCCTCCGTCAGCACAAACAGGTAGCGATACAGAAAGAGAATCTGCAAAACGAACAGTCGCGGGACCTTCATTTTTTCCAAAGCCGCGCAAACGCCTTCAAGGCCGGTCGTTGCAATCAAAATCAGCACACCGCCGACAGTCAGTCCAAACCGCAGCAGAATGGAGCAGAACGACAGCCAGCCGCCGGTAACCGAAAGAGCTCCGATTGACAGGACAGTCTGACGGTCCAGCAGGGGGTTCCAGATTCCCAGCATCACGGCCAAAGGGCTGACGGCTGCGAGCCGGCGAAGGAGGAAACCCGCCGGCACATGAGCCGCCGTCATCAGATAGAAGGGGTAAAGAAAGAACGGGAACAAGGCCGAAACGGCATATTTGGGAAAGGAAACCACGCATACCAGAAAAAAGACGGTTGTCAGAACCTTGATGCGGGCGTCCAGCTGATGAATCGGGCTTTCCTGCCGTGCCAGCTCATCCATTCGGCCTAAATTCAGCAAAATGTCCTGTCCGGCTGTTCCCGTCATCTGATGTTCCCCTGGTTCAAGGTTATTTTGACAAATTGTATCGAAGAGAAAAGAGCGGGTCAATGAGGCGGATAAGGAATCAGGAAACGGCTGGGGTCAGTTTTTTGCGGCAGTGTTTTTGGACAGATACTTCTGCAGGACATGCCGGAGGGCTTTTCGATCAATCGGTTTGCTTAAATAGCCGTCACAGCCGGCTTTCAGGCACTTTTCATCATCCCCTTTCATCGCCAGGGCTGTCAGAGCGATAATAGGCAGGGTCAGTCCCTTGGCTCGGATGCTCTGGACGGCTTCCAGTCCGCTCATTACCGGCATCTGCATATCCATCAGAACCAGGTCGAAGGGTTCACGCAGGACCGCCTCGAGGGCTTCCTGGCCGTTTTCGACGATAACCGCCTGCAGCCCTTCTTTTTCGAGGAGCAGGCGAATCAGCATCTGATTGGCTTTGGCATCCTCCGCCACCAGGATTCGCCCCGAAAGATGAATCTGCTTCGTGTCCTCCTCAGAGGGCTGCTGAACGGCCTTCTCTGCGGTTTCGTATCGGTTGTGGGATGTCTGTTCCGAAGGGTCGATGCCGGTCGGAAGCTGAATGGAAAAAACCGAGCCCCGTCCGACCGTACTGTGAACCGTGATTTTTCCGCCGAGCAGCTGAATCAGACGCCGCGTAATCGAAAGGCCCAGCCCCGTTCCGCCGTAGCGACGGGTCATACTGCTGTCGGCCTGTGTGAAGGCCTCAAAAATCACAGCCAGTTTATCTTCCGGAATCCCAATACCCGTATCTTCCACATCAAAGCGGATAAAGTCGGTATTGTCCTGCTGTTCTTTCATAACGTTGATAAACACATGCCCTTTTTCCGTAAACTTGATGGCGTTGCCTGCCAGATTAATTAAACACTGACGCAGGCGTACAGGGTCCGAACGCAGCATCCCGGGCAGGTCGCTGCATTGGAGAATTTCAAATTGAAGACCTTTGGCGGCCGCCAGCGGGTGCAGCGTGGAGAACAGGTCCTCCAGGAATTCCGACAGCGAAAAATCAATCATCTCCACTTTCAGTTTGCCGGCCTCAATCTTCGAAAAGTCTAAAATGTCGTTAATCAGCTGCAGCAGCATCCGTCCGTTGTTCAGAATCATCTGAATATATTCTTTTTGGCGCGGAGAAAGCTGCTCCTCCTCTTTCAGCAGTTCACCGAAACCGAGAATGGCGCTCATCGGGGTGCGGATTTCGTGGCTCATATTGGCCAGAAATTCGCTCTTCATTACATCGGCTTTGCGCACCTCCTCCAGCAGTTCCAGCAGATGGTCATTGCTTTTGCGAAGTTCCTCCTCCGTCTGCTGGACCCGTTCAGCCATTTGATTGAGCCGCAGGGCAGCCTGACCAATCAGGTCGGAATGGGGCTGTTCAATCCGATGCGATAAGTCTCCCTGGCGAATGGCATCCGCAGCTTCAATCATCTGTTTTAAATAGTACTTCAGCAGCAGATATAGGGTGCTCACCACGCCGAGAATTGCCGCTTCCGCCGCCAGCAGGAACAAGCTGATAAGAACCTGAGTGTGTTTCAAATCAGCCGTCAGCTGCCCCAGGGTTTGCTGAATATCTTCCTGGACAAGCCGACAGCAGGAAATGGCTTTTTCTTTGGAATCCTCCAGGATTGTGCTGATGGCCTCCAGGGATTCCCGAGCCAAATCTCGACTCGGATCTTTAAAGTATGTGGATTGATAGGCGTACAGAAGCGTCTTGCATTTTTTTACATTATTCCGGAGCTGCTGATGAAGGAGCGTGGGACTGTCTGTTCCGGTTTTCAGTTCTTTCAGAAGCTCTTCAATCCGGCGAAGATGGTTCAGCGAAGGTTCAATATCGCTGGATTGATTCAGCCAGCTGGTTCGAAAGGTGTAGGCAGTTTTCGAAAACTCAAAGACAATTTCAGACAACAGCCCCAATTCTCTGATTTCACCCTGAACGTGGTGCTCAATCTGCTCGTTGGTTTGGTGGTGAAAATAAATGGACAAGAGGGCTATCAGCAGGAGCGCAGCAAAGATAATCGCTGCCCCTGCCTGAGCGACCGTGGAAAAGGAGCACGTTCTGGGAAGTTTTCGAATCCAATTGAACATTGTTTCTTAAGGATGGGGCGGTTCAATAACCAGGTACAGTTTGTCAAAAGCATTTCCGGTTCGGTACAGGGGCTGCTGCCACTGGGGTTCGATGCCCGTGCCGGCCATTTCATAGAGAGTAGCGGCAAAGAGATAGGTTTGTCCAATCTCGAATTGGACATCATCCTCATGACCGGTTTGGAGGGCCCGCTGAATCTCAAGGGTCCAGGTTCCGTCCGCCCATTGACCTTTGCCGCGAATGTCCGCTCGGCTGCCGGACGGCTCCTGCGGATAATAGCGAAGAAGAACATCTCCCTGATAGTCGAAGAAAAATTTTTCCGTATAAGCGGCTTGTCCTTCATCCCCCGTTCGACGCAGGTAAAGTGTGCCGTATTGGTTCGAAGGCAGGGCCAGCGATTCGGCCTGCGGTTCCAGAGTCACCTCCTGCTGCTTGTCATCCAGATATCCGCTCGGATTGGTTCGACAGGCCTTCCAGAACCAGATGTCGGCTTTGTGAGGCTCCAGCTGCTCCGGCGACAAAGACAGATTCTCCCCGGTCAGCCGCCATTTGAGCACCAGCATATCCTCCTGGTCATTGCCCGGCTTGTAAATCTGCTCTGCAGCATCCCAGAACCAGCTCTTGTGCGATTCGGACGGGGCACTGTCCGGATAGACCACCAGAAAGAAGATACTTTGTCCGTTGTGAAAGGCCTTCAGCCGAATCGGCCTCTGAGAAGATGCATCCAAGGTTGTAATCTCCGGCAGTTCCGCCCAAACCGGTTCGTTGGCTGCTCCGTCAGTCAGAATGGCGGTTTGGACATAACGGCAATGCAGTGTCAAATCCATTGGTTCGCGTTTCGGCGGTACAAAATCTGTAAACTCGTCTTTCTGTTGAATCGGCCGTGGAATACAAATCCCTTTTTCAGATGATTCGGATTTGACCGATGATTCGGGTTGGATTTGAGCGGCGGGGGACTGTGGTTTTGGAGTCGCTGCCTGCGCCTGTCTTTTTCGACAGGCCCACGTTCCTGAAAGGATGATTGCTCCCGCTATGCTCAGAAGAAAAAGTGTCTGCCTTTTCACAAGCTCTTTTTCCTTAAGAAGAATGTGCCAAACGGTAACCTGCCTGTTTTTTCCTTCGTCGTCTTTTTTGTCGGACTTAATAGAAAAACAAGGCGTTCGAAAACTGTTTTTTCGATTTGTTATGGTTTTATTTAATAAAGAGTTATGCTTTTTGAGCCTCCTCCGGTGAAAATCGGATGGCTGGAAAGAAAAATTATCGGACTTCTTGGAGAAAAACACTTCGCCTGAGTTTTGGGAAGGGTTATAATACCCAGAGAATATTTGCGGTTCACTGCAATGATTCGAAAGAGGGAACCAATGATTACCAGACGTGATTTCGTCAAAGCCGGGTTCGCTTCAGCCGCTGCCTTTTTTTCCCGGAAAACTCTCGCTATGGAAAAGATTTCTCCAGAAAAAGTATCGTTTCCCCTTTATCGCGGGTTCAATCTGCTGGAGAAGTTCAGCGGACAGGGACCTCGTCGGGCGTTTGTCGAGAAAGATTTCGAAATTATGGCCGACTGGGGCTTTAATTTCGCCCGTCTTCCAATGTCCTACTGGCACTGGGCGGACAAACACGACTGGTTTTCGATTCGCGAGGATGTTTTGGAGGATATTGACCAGGCCGTTGAATGGGGCCGGCAATATGGGATCCACGTGAACCTCAATCTGCATCGAATCCCCGGGTACTGCATCAATAACCGCAAGGCCGAACCTGTGGATTTGTATGAGGATACGCCGGAAAACAGGCAAAAGGCCCTGGAAGGAGCCGTATTCCATTGGAAAATGTTCGCCCGCCGTTATAAAGGAATCCCCACTACGCAGCTGAGTTTTGATTTGATTAACGAACCGCCGTATCTGCCGGATGAGACCCGCCACGTAGAAGTTGTTCGGGCTCTGGTCGAGGCCATTCGTCAGGAGGACCCGGAACGACTCATCATTGCCGACGGAAAGGATGTCGGCCGCTCGCCTATTTGGGGAATTACTGATTTGGGGGTTGTCCAAAGCACACGCGGCTATGACCCCGTCAGTGTGAGCCATTACCAGGCCCCCTGGATGCCGCCGAATGCCTTTCAGACCCGGCAGATTCCGACCTGGCCGCTCAAGGCCGATGACGGTACGATTTGGGATAAGGAGTATCTGAAGGAAAAATTGGTCAAGCCCTGGAAAGAGCTCGAAAAGCAGGGGGTGCCCGTTCATGTCGGCGAATGGGGATGCTTTAACAAGACCCCTCACGACACAGCACTTCGGTGGATGGAAGATTGGCTGCAGTTATGGAAAGAGGCCGGCTGGGGACATGCGTTATGGAATCTAAGGGGCGATTTTGGTGTGCTCGACAGCCGCAGAGCGGACGTTCATTATGAGCCGTTCAGAGGGCATCAGCTGGACCGGAAAATGCTGGAACTCATTCAGAAGTACTGACAGAATGCTTTTTTATTTTGCCCGCATCCATTCTTCCAAATGTTTCGCCAGAAGTTCGGCACTCTTTTTCTGAAGAATGTGCTGGCGAATAGGGTCCGGGATTTTCATCTGGAGCAAGGCCTTTTCGACCCGTTTCCAGAGCGATTGACGCTGCCGTTCGGTTTGGGCCAGATAAATCTGACTGACCAGTTCCTGAATTCGTCCCAGAACAATCGTATCCAAATGCTGATAATAGTTGGCGATGATGTTTTGCTGATAGGGTGTGTAATCTTTTTGGGCCATTGACAAAATCCCTGTCTTGGGTATTGTACCATCCTGTTTGGCCTATCCTAAGTCTTCCCGTCGTTTCCGGCAAGGGAGTTTCTAAACGAAAAACACAGAAACTTTGTATAATTTGGCGAAAAAATCATATAATTTTCTTTGCGTTCTTTATTTTTTTTGTTATATTCACCAACAGTTGTGAGGGCCACTTCTTTTATTGTTCTATTTGGTGCAATAAAGGACTCAAAAGGAACATAAGTTTTAATAATAATTCAAATATGGACATAAAACCTTTTCGTGCTCTTCGTTTTAATCCCGAAGTCGTTGGGGACCCGGGGACCTGTATTGCGCCGCCCTATGATGTGATTGATGAACAGGCCCAGCGGGAATTGTATCACGCCAATCCTTATAACATTGTACGGGCGACAAAAGGTCTGAAATATCCGGAAGATGATGAACGGTGCAACGTTTATACGCGGGCTGCAGACTATCTCCGGGAGGCCATTCAGCAAAAGGCTCTTGTCTATGATGAACAGGAGGCCCTTTACGGATATGTTCAGGATTTCACGATTGCGGGCAAACGCTATCAGCGGAGCGGAATTGTCGCCCTGGGACGTCTGGAACCCTTCGGGAAGGGAATTCGTCCTCATGAAAAGACCCTCGACGGGCCCAAGGCGGATCGGCTGAATCTGATGCGGGCGACCGCCGCTCAGTTCGGTCAGATTTTTATGCTTTATGACGACCCGTCCCGGACGGCCGAACAAATGATTCAGGAAGCGATGCAGAAATCGCCTGTTCTTGACTTTACGGATAAGGAAAATGTTCGGCATCGGCTGTATATCATTCGGCAGGAACAGGCCGTCCTCCAGTTTGCTCAAATGATGAAATCCAAATCCGGCATTATTGCAGACGGCCATCATCGCTATGAAACGGCCCTCAATTACTGGCTGGAGACCCAGAATCCAAATGCTCAATGGCAGATGATGACCTTTGTCAACACCTACAACGAAGGGCTTGTCATTCAGCCGACGCATCGCCTTCTGTGGGGCTTGTCCGATTTCTCTGCTGCGGCTCTGCTGGATGCGATGAAGGCCGACTTTCAAATCGAACGCCTTGGGTGGACGGATGAGCCGCAGAAGAAGCAGGCCTGCTCCAACATGTTTGAACGAATGAAAACACTTCAGATGCAGGAAAAGTCTGCTTTTGGGTTTTATGCGGGCTCCGGTGCCTTTTATGTCCTGACGCTGACAAATCCGCAGGCGATGGAACGTATTGCACCGCAGATGAGCGAAGCTTCTCGGCGGCTGGATGTGAATATCCTCCATCGGCTTATTCTGGAGCAGCATCTTCATATCAACGATGAAAAGCTGGCCCGACAGGCCCATATTGACTACATCAAGGATTTGGGGGATGCAATTGAGCAGTCTGTTGGCCGCATCGACCGCGGACAGGCCCAGGCCGTTTTCTTCCTGAATCCGACCCCGATGAGTCATGTTCGGGCCGTGGCCGAGGCCGGCGAAAAAATGCCCCAAAAGTCCACGTTCTTTTATCCCAAAGTGTTCAGCGGGCTGACGATCTATACAGTCGGCGCCGTTCCGCAAAAAACGGTTCAACGGTCTTTAAAACAGGAGTGTTCACGATGACAGACTGGAAAAATCCCCCCAAACTCTTCATCCCGGGCCCGGTTCATGTTCTGCCGGAGGTCCTCCAGCAGCTGGCCCGTCCGACGCTGGGACACCGCAACAAGGAATACTCCCAGCTCCACAAAGAAACCGTGGACATGCTCAAGAAAATCCTCTTTACGGAGCAGCATGTCTTTCTGTGCACCTCCTCGGCGTCGGGCATCTGGGAGGCCAGTATCCGCAACTGTGTCAAGAAGGACGAACCCATCCTGTGCACCATGTGCGGGGCGTTCAGTGATAAATGGGCTGATGTTGCTCGTTCCTGCGGACGGATTGTGGATGAGCTGAAGGTCGAATGGGGACAGGCCACAACGCCTGAGCTGATTGACAAGGCCCTCTCAGCCAAGAAATATGCCGCCATTACCCTGGTCTATAACGAAACCAGCACCGGCTTGACCAATCCGGTCTATGAAATCAGCGAGATGATGAAAAAGAAATATCCGGATGTGCTGGTTTTTGTCGATGCCGTCAGCGGCATGGTCGGTCTGCCGATTCATTTTGACCAGCTCGGCTGGGATGTGGTCTTCGCCTCCGTCCAGAAGGCCTTTGCGATTCCGCCGGGATTTACGGTAACGGCCGTCAGCAAACGGGCCCTCGAAAAGAGCAAATCCGTTCCCGAGCGGGGCTATTACTTCGATTTCCAGGCCTTTGCCAAATCCGCGGAAAAAGACCAGACGCCGACTACCCCCTCGATTCCGCATATTATGGCTCTGCATTATCAGTGTACGCGTCTGCTGGCCGAAGGCATGGAAAATGTCTGGAAACGGCACAAGGCAATGGGGGAATATGCCCGGGCCTGGGCCAAAGAACACTTTGCGCTCTTCTGTGAGGAAAAATATGCCTCCAACACCCTTACCACGGTCAAAAATACACGCGGCATTGATATTCCGACCGTGATTAAGAACGTTCAGGCCAAGCACAACGTCCTTTTCGGCAACGGCTACGGCAAGCTTAAGAATGAGACCTTCCGGGTGGCCCATATGGGCGACATCACCCTCGAGGACCTCAAGCAGGTGCTGGCCTGGATTGAGGACGAAATCAAATAACCGGATTTCGCCGCAATTTTCAAGGCCTGTCGAACCCTTCGGCAGGCCTTTTTTTTGCCGTCTATTGCAATATCCTTTCAAACAGGATATATTGGTTCGGTTAAACAAACGGAAAGAATCAGGAGTCAAAACAATGGCCAAAAACATTGCAATTGCCGGGGTTACCGGTGCGGTCGGGCAGGAGTTCCTGAGAATTCTCGAGGAACGAAATTTCCCCTTTAACCAGTGCCGAATGCTGGCTTCCAGCCGGTCTGTGGGCAAAAAAGTCACCCTGAAGGGCAAAGAATATACCGTCGAGGAACTGACTCATGACAGTTTCGAGGGGGTGGATATTGCCCTGTTTTCCGCCGGCGGGGCGCGCAGCAAGGAATTTGCCCCCTCCGCCGTCAAGGCCGGGGCCGTCGTGGTGGACAACTCTTCGGCCTTCCGGATGGACCCCGATGTGCCGCTGGTTGTGCCGGAAATCAATCCGCAGGATATTTACAAGCACAAAGGGATTATTGCCAACCCAAACTGCACAACCATTATTGCGATTGTCGTCGTCTGGCCGCTGCACAAGGCCAACCCAGTCAAGCGCATGGTGGTCAGCAGTTATCAGGCCGCCAGCGGGGCGGGCCAGTCTGCCATGCTCGAACTGCTCCAGCAGGCCCGCGAGGTCCTCGACGGCAAGCCCGTCACTGTCAAGAATCTCAAGTACCAGCTGGCCTTCAATGTGTATTGCCACGACTCGAAAATCGGTCCAAACGGCTACAACGAAGAAGAAATGAAACTGGTCAACGAGACCCGCAAAATCTTCCATTGTCCGGATATTGCGATTACAGGAACCTGTGTGCGGGTTCCGGTCCTGCGGGCCCACAGCGAGAGCATTAACCTGGAGTTTACTCATCCGATTACGCCCGAGGAAGTCCGCCAGCTCCTGAGCGCGGCCCCGGGTGTAAAAATTATCGATGACCGGGCCAACAATCGGTTCCCGATGCCGCTGGATGCGACGGGCAAGGACGATGTATTTGTCGGACGCATTCGCCAGGATGAATCCATCCCGGACAACCGCGGCATCAATCTGTGGGTTTCGGGCGACCAAATCCGCAAGGGGGCGGCCCTGAACGCCGTTCAAATCGCCGAGAAACTGCTTTAACAGCAGGAGCTTTTCAGGTACTCTATAGGCCGGTTTTTATCCGGCCTTTTTTTATGTGATGGACAGAAGAAAGATTAAACTGACCATTCAGTACAATGGAAGCCGCTTTCACGGCTGGGCGGCCCAGCCGGGGCTGCCTACTATTCAGGGGACAATCGAAGAGGCCTTTGAAAAACTGTGCGGTCAAAAGGTTGAAGTGGTTGGCTCTTCGCGTACGGATGCCGGTGTTCATGCACTCGGTCAGGTTGCTCATGCGGTTCTGGCGGATTGCCCCGTCCCGACCGCCAATCTTCAAAAGGCCCTGAATCGGCTTTTGCCCGAAGACATCGCCGTGGCGGCTGTGGAAGAGGTGCCCGACTCTTTTGATGCCGTCTCCGATACGCGAAGCAAACTGTACCGCTATACCATCCACAACGGCTCCGTCCGTCCGGTGCTCGAGATTCACCGCTGCTGGCATTATCCCTATCCGCTGGATATTGGGGCCATGCAGCAGGCCGCCGAACGGCTTTTGGGCACCCGTGATTTTAAATCCTTTGCCTCTGCAGGCGACCAGCGGCTGTCCTCTGTCCGAACCGTAACGCTCTGCCGGGTTCAGAGCGACCCGCCCTGGATTACGGTGGATATCGCCGCTGACGGCTTTCTGTATAATATGGTTCGCAACATTGTCGGCACCCTCGTCGAAATCGGGCGCGGACGCTGGCGGCCGGAGGAGATAGACCGGATTCTGGAGGCCAAAGACCGTGCGGCTGCCGGTCCAATCGCTCCGCCCGGCGGGCTTTGTCTGATGGAGATTTTTTACTGAATGAAGATTGTGCACATTATCACGCGTCTGATTGTCGGCGGGGCACAGGAAAACACCCTGATTACTTGCCGTCTTCTGGCCCGTCGCGGTCATGAGGTCGTGCTGGTTACAGGGCCGGCCGTCGGTCCGGAAGGGGCTCTCTTTGAGGAGGTCCGCAAAGACGGATACGAAGTCATTCTCCTGGATGAACTTTGTCGGGAAATCTCTCCGATGAACGATGTATCCGCCTATTGGAAGCTCAAGCGGCTTCTGAGTCGGCTGAATCCGGATATTGTCCATACCCACTCGGCCAAGGCGGGGATTCTGGGCCGCTGGGCCGGCTGGGCCTTAAAGGGCAGGCTTGCCGGTGGAAATCCTGTTCGCCCCTTCGTGGTTCATACCGTTCACGGGCTTGCGTTTCATCCGTATCAAAGCCGTCTCCTGAATCGCTTTTATATTGCCATGGAGAAGGCCGCCGCCCGCCGAACTGATGCCTTTCTGACTGTGGCGGATGCGATGACGGCACAGGCCAAAGCCGCCGGCATCGGTCTGGACAAACCCTGGACGACCGCCTATTCGGCCATAGAAGAAGAGCCGTTTGTCAATCCGCCTTCCGAGGAAGCCAAAGCGGCCTTTCGCCGGCAGTACAATCTGCCCGCTGAGGCGGTCGTTATTGTCAAAATCGCCCGGCTCTTCCACCTCAAGGGGCACGAGTATGTCATTCGTTCCGCCCAGACCCTGGCTCGGACCTGTCCGAATGTGTATTGGCTTTTCGTCGGCGACGGCATCCTGACTGAACAGCGAAAAGAGGAAATCCGACGGGCCGGCCTGGAAGAACGGTTTCGTTTTACCGGTCTTCTGCCTCCTTCCCGGATTCCGCTGGCCATCCATGCCTCTGATTTCCTTGTGCACTGTTCGCTGCGGGAAGGTCTTGCTCGCGTCCTGCCTCAGGCAATGCTCTGCGGCAAACCCGTCGTCAGTTTCGACATTGACGGCGCCCGCGAGGTGGTTAATCCCTCCACCGGATTTCTGATTGAACCCGAAAATGTCCAGCAGCTCATTTATGCCTGCCGGCAGCTGATTGACAATCCCGCTCTGCGGATGCAGCTGGGACAAAATGCCCGCCGCTCCGTTCTGGGCAAATTCGCTCCCGAAACGATGGTCAATACCATTGAGTCCGTCTATCAGAGACTGTTCAGCGAAATATCGCAGAAGTGCTGAACAGTCCTGACGGGCTTTTTTATTCCCGGAACCGTGCCTTCTCGAGCTGGTGCAGTTTTTTCCACACACCCGTTCGGAAAAAGAAGAAGAGGGCGGCCGCCCGGAAGGCCCAGTCGGCGGCGGTTGCCGTCCAGACACCCGCCAGTCCCCAGCCGAGGAAGAAGGCCAAAAGCCAGGTTCCTCCCAGCCGGAAAATCACGGTGCTGACCAACCCGACATACAAGGCCGACTTGGTATCCCCGGCCCCGCGAAGGGCGCCGATAAAAATAAAGGTAAACGCCATAAACGGCAGTTCCAGCCCGGCTATCCGCAGAGCCGTTCCCGCACCGGCCAGCACGTCCGGTGTTGCCCCGAATATCCGGACCAGCTGCGGTCCCCACAAGGCAAAGACGATGCTTAATATCCCCATAAAGACCGCCGAGACCGCCAGCATCCGCCGAACGGCGAATTCGGCAATGTGCTCCAGCTGCGCCCCAACGGCCTGCCCCACGAGGGTTGTCGCCGCCACAGCCAGCCCCCAAACCGGCATATACGCGAACGATTCCATCTGGACAGCCAGTTGATGCGAAGCCAAAGCGGTTGTCCCCAGCATCGCCACCAGCCGCATAAACAGCACATAGATAAAGGTATTGGACAGGCGTTCCGCCAGGGCCGGAGCCGCCAGATACCACAGCCGATGCAGCATGACTTGGGTTGGTTTGAGGAAATGGTTCCAGCCCAGACCGATGCTGCGGCGGGAAAACAGGGTTCCCAAAGAGACCGCCGCCCCGGCTGTTCGTGCCAGCACCGTTCCCCAGGCCACCCCGTAAAAGCCCATTTTCGGCACTCCCAGGCCGAACGCCAAAACCACACTGGAAACCAGGTTTACGACATTCATCAGGACCGAAATCCACATCGCCCGCATTACATCCCCTTTGCTGCGGTGGATGCTGTTGCTCGTAAACAGCGGCAGCCCGAATACGCAGGAGAGCATCAGAATCTTCAGATAGCGGCTTCCGGCGGGCAGGACCGCCTCCGAAGCCCCCAGCAGATGAATGATTGGTTCTGAAAGCCAATAGCCGACGGCGGCAATCCCCGCCGCCGTGGCAAACGAAAGGGTCAGGGACAGGGCGGCATAACGGCAGGCCGTCTGCCGATCTCCCTCCCCCCAGGAACGCGAGACAATGGATGCCGTTGCAATCGCCAGGGCGATATAGGGGGCATTGATAAAAAACATGGCCAGCCCGGCCAGTGCGGATGCCGCCAGGAAGTTTTCGTTCCGAAGCCAGCCGACAATCAGGGTGTCCACGAAAAACACCAGCGAAAAGAGCAGATTTTCAAAGACAGCCGGAGCCGCCAGCGCCGCCAGCGTCCGGTTCAAATTCCGCAGACGCAGATTCAGCCGTTTAACGGGCTGTTCGATGGAGTAGGATTCACTGTCCGCCATTTGTTGATACCATTCGTTTTTGCCGAGTCCAAAACAGAACAGGATAAACAGGCCCGGGCCGAATCGCAATCAAAAACAGCGGGGGCCCGACGTCCCGTTGGGATGCTGAATTTGTCCTTGCCCTCGGCTGTCCGGCCTTTTACACTGATGTTTTTGGAAAACGACGGTTCAGCAGAGCGACAGAAATGGAACCCAAAGACCCCATTTATCATTCTGTGATGACGATTGCCGGTCGGGACATTACCGAACTGCAGGAGGAATGGACCGTTCAGCAGGCGCTGGAGGACATCCGAAGCCGCCAGCTGGGTGACCGCATCATGTATTTTTATGTGGTGGATGCAAACCGACGTCTGGTCGGTGTGATTCCGACCCGGCGGCTCCTGACGGCGCCTTTGCAGGAGCGGCTGTCTGAAATTATGATTCGCGATGTCATAACGATTCCGCATACGGCGACCGTCTTTGATGCCTGTGAGCTGTTTGCGATTCATCGGTTTCTGGCCCTTCCGGTCGTCAACGACAAACAGCAGATTGTCGGGGTCGTGGATGTGGGGATGTTTACGGATGAAATTTTGAGCGTTGCGGAACGCGAGCGGATCGCCGAAGTCTTCGAAATTATCGGCTTTCGGGTCTCGCAGCTGCGAAACGCCTCGCCGATTCAGGCCTTTCGGGTTCGGTTTCCCTGGCTGACGGCCACCATCGCCAGCGGTACGATTTGTGCTCTGCTGGTCGGTGTGTATGAGCTGACGTTGGCCAAGACCCTTGTGCTGGCCTTCTTTTTGACCCTTGTGCTGGGGCTGGGCGAGAGTGTGAGCATGCAGTCAATGACGGTTACCATCCAGGCCCTGCGTTCGATGCGGCCGACGCTTCGCTGGTATCTGTCTTCTCTGGTTCGTGAGGCGGGCACATCTCTCCTGCTCGGGGCGGCCTGCGGGCTGGCCGTGGGAATGATTGTCTGGCTTTGGCGCGGCGCCGGCCTGCCGGCTTTGGTCATTGGCGGCAGCATCCTTCTGTCGCTTTCTACGGCTTGTTTTCTCGGTTTGAGCATTCCGGCCCTTCTGCACGCCCTGAAACTGGACCCCAAAGTCGCCGCCGGCCCGATTACGCTGGCACTGGCGGATATCTTTACGGTTCTGATTTATTTTACGCTGGCGTCTTTTCTTTTGTGAGGTTCCTGTGAAGATTGTTGCAGACCAGAATATTCCGTTTGTTCAGGAATGCTTTTCCTCCCTCGGGGAAGTTCATGTCTGTTCCGGCCGGCAGATTACGCCCCAGACTGTTCGGGACGCCGACCTGCTGCTTGTGCGGAGCATCACGCCTGTCAATGAAGCGCTTCTGGCCGGCAGCCGCGTGCGGTTTGTCGCCACGGCCACCATCGGCACGGACCACGTGGATACCGAGTACCTCGAGCGGGCTAAAGTCGCCTTCGCTTCCGCTCCCGGCTCCAACGCCAACAGTGTTGCCGAGTATGTTGTCGCCGCGCTGCTTCTGGTTGCCAAACGCCGTCGGTTTACGCTCGAAGGGAAAAGCATCGGCATCATCGGGGTCGGCAATGTCGGCTCCCGGGTGGATGCCAAATGCCGGGCCCTCGGAATGAAAACCGTTCTGAACGACCCGCCGCTGGCCCGCATGACCGGCGACAGCAAATACCGGCCCCTTGAAGAAGCCCTGGCCTGCGATATCCTCACACTGCATACCCCGCTGACAGAAGACGGGCCCGATGCTACGTACCACCTGGCTGACGAAATCTTCTTTTCCGCCCTCAAAAAAGATGCTGTCTTTCTCAATACTGCACGAGGAGCGGTGATGGAAACCGCCGCCCTCAAAAAAGCAATCGAATCCGGCAAAACCTCGGCGGTCATTCTCGATGTCTGGGAGAATGAACCGACACCCGACCCCTGGCTGGTTCGTCATGTGGACATTTCGACCCCTCATATTGCCGGCTACTCCTTTGACGGAAAGGTGAACGGCCTTTTGATGATTTACCGCGCCGCCTGCAAATTCCTGAACGTGGAACCGCAGCATACGGAAAAGGATTTTCTGCCGCCGCCGGCTGTGCCGCAAATCGAAATTACCCCGGAGCAGATTCAGTCATCATCTGAAGAGGTCCTCCTGCACGAAATCGTCCAGCAGGTCTATCCCATTGGGCGGGATGATTTCAATATGCGGGAAATCCTGCAGGTGCCCGCCGAGCAGCAGGGGGCTTTCTTTGACCGTCTCCGCAAGGAATATCCCGTTCGCAGGGAGTTTCAGAACACCCTTGTCAAATTGCCCCGGGGGGCGGATGCGCTGGCTGCCAAACTGGCAGGGATTGGGTTTCAGGTGGAGATGGAAAAGTCGCGATGGAACCCCTTCCGCAGGTAATCGTCTGGCCCGCCGGCAGGCTGGATTTTTCCGCCGGCCCGCTGGTGATGGGCATTTTGAACGTCACGCCGGACTCTTTCAGTGACGGCGGAGATTTTTTCGAAACGGACAAGGCCGTCGCCGCCGGAGTTCTAATGGCTCAGCAGGGAGCGGCCATCCTTGATGTCGGGGCGGAATCCACGCGTCCGGGCTCGCGGCCTGTTCCTGCCGACGAACAGATTCGCCGGGCTGTCCCCGTCATTGAGGCATTGGCCCGCCGGGTGAGCATTCCCATCAGCATTGACACCAAAGACCCCGAGGTTGCCGAGGCGGCTGTCCGGGCGGGGGCCTCTATTCTCAATGACATTACCGCTCTGGCAGATGAGCGAATGGCCTGTCTGGCCGCCGAGAAACAACTGCCGGTTGTGCTGATGCATATGCAGGGCACTCCGGAAACGATGCAGCAGAAGCCCCGGTATGATGATGTGGTTGCAGAGGTGAAGGAGTACCTGCAGAGCCGGGCGGCCTATGCCCAATCCGTCGGCATTCCCCGCGAGCGGATTTTTATCGACCCGGGCTTCGGCTTCGGCAAGACGACCGAACACAATCTTCTTCTGCTGGGGCATCTGGAGGAGTTCGTCGGTCTGGGGTATCGGGTACTGGTCGGCGTCAGCCGCAAGCGTTTTATCGGTCAGCTTACCGGCCGGGAGAACCCCAAGGAGCGGCTGTTCGGGACCGCCGCCGCCGTCGCCCTTGCGGCAGCCAAAGGGGCCTCCATTCTCCGTGTCCACGATGTGGGGCCGATGGCCGACGTCGTCAGGGTCGCCTGTGCAATCGCCGCCGCGGATTCCTCTGTTTAAGGGCTCGGCGGCTTATTCGGCCGTTTTGTGCAGCCGCCGCGGAAAGGCATCTCAGGGCTGTTTCGTTTGGCCGGTCAAACAGGATTTCGGAGCAAAATACAGAACAAGTGTTGAGCCGGAATCAATTCCGTATAGTTTCAATGTTTCCGGATCGGCGTTGGATACGTCAAATTCAAATGTACTGTCTTTCCCGATTGTTTCTGTTACAAGAACCCGGTACAGTTTTTTGTCCACAAGATAGCAGACACCGTCTTCCGGCGCTTCGTAGGAGATTTTCAGACCGCCGCCGACCGCCTTGGCACAGCTGGGGAGCCCTTTTGTCGTCGGCCAGTATATCGAGCACCCTCCTGCTGTTAACAGGATTCCTAATGTGAGCCGCATGAAGTTTTGTCTTCGCATAATTTTCTCTCCTTTTCACTGGTTCTTTCCCAATTTCTTTTTATTTTATTCGTCGATTCGGGATAGGTCAAGAGGATTTTACAGTTTGAGAGATTAAGGACGCTGCAGGAGCGGCCGGGAACCAGCTTCCTGCTGTCCGAGGAAAGAAAAAAACGAAGCACGAAAACCGGCGAAAGGCGAGAGCAAAAGAACAGTTATCAGTTATCAGTCATCAGTTATCAGTCATCAGTTATCAGTCATCAGTCATCAGTTATCAGTTGTCAGTCGTTAGCGAACAGCAGAAGAAAAGGAATAACCCTTCGGTTCCCCGGGTTTGCGCCCGGGGCTAAAGGAGATGCATCAGCTCAGTGATGCCGGTGAGCAGACGAGGGAGTGGATGCAAACAGACGGGTGAGATTGGAGGAAACGTGAGTAAGGCAAAAGGAAAGTATAAAGGGGAAAGAAGGGTGCGCATTGGTTTGTGTTTGGTTTTCCTGCTGAAATTTTTTTTGACAGGACGGATTCTGTTTTGTAAAAACGTCGATAGAATTTTGTGTTCTCAGGAGATTTTTAGAACCGTTAGACGAAGATTTGATTGCATGGAAGGGGTGATCTTATGTTCGGCTTCTTCTGGGATGACGAGGAGGAAGAATCGAAGGATTATGAGGATTGGGGACCGGAGGATTGGGAAGAGTATTTCAGTATGGCCGAAGGCCGGTCAGAGGAAGAAGGCGGGGAGGATGAGCCGGATTTAGAGGACGAATTTCCCGAGGAAGACCTTTCGTAAACAAGTTTCCCTATAACACATCCCTTTGTCAGGTCTTTATTGTTTGGGATGGTGGGATATTGTTTAAAGTGAAATAAGGTCTGAAGAAGGGGGACTGTTTCTTCAGCTTCTCTGTATAGACTGGTTGCGGAATGTTTTTTGAACCTGGTCATGCACCCGAAAAGGAACGGCCGACCCTATGGAACATGACAAGATTGCCGCCTGCCCAAAGAGAGAATCCTCTTCGTTGTTCATGAATTCCTGTCAGTGGTATTATGATGATACGGGATACTATCATTATCTGCTTTTGAACGGGTCTCTGCAAGTCCGCAACATGGTTATTGCGCAGCTTCGGAAGAACGGTGTCAAGGTTCTCTGTTCAAACAAAAGTTTTCGGCCGGCCTCCAACGGGCTGCGGTATGACTGGTATATCCGGATTTCGGACGAAAGCAGCGAATCGATTAAAAAGGCCCTTTCTTCCTGCAGGGTTTTGCCGGCAAAAACTGCCGACGAAAAAGGCTTAAAGAAGGAGGATTATGAGCAGCTTGTCAGACAGGCGTCTGTCTGGAAACAATACAATATCCGGCACAAGAAAAAGATTGCGGAGCTGCGGAAGCAGCTGCAGGAGAAATATTCTGAAATTGAACGGCTCCGCAGCGGGATGGTGCTGGAGACATCCGAGATGCTCGAATTATACAAAGAGGAGAACGACCAGCTCCGAAAACAAAAGAATGAGTTAGAAAAATTCTATGGGGAAGAGATTGAGAAGCTCGAGGAAGAAAAGAGGGGTCTGGAGAACCAGTGTTGCATCCTGCAGTCTCAACTGGACTCTTTTGCAGGCAAGGGGTCTGATTCCAGTTCGGATTCGTCCGACTGTGCCAACTCCAGTGATGCTTTTTCTGTTTATCGCCGGACCGTGGAGATTCTGCTGGACGGTGTAGAACTGCTCCGCGGTTCCTGGGATGTTCTTTACAAAGAATTGCACCCCGATTTGATTTTCGAGGTATGGCGGCATATCAAAGAAATCCGCGAAAACCCGGCCGAATGGAGAAGGCAGTGGAAGAAACTTCATGCTGCGGAGGACTGGTACGAACGGCATCTCGGCAAACGATGGAGACTCTACTGTTCGCAGCGTAATCAAAAGATACGGGTGCTGATTTCAGAAAAAAAAGACCAGCTGAAGGATCTGTATTATCTGAAAAATTATCAAAGCGGAAACCAGGGAGCTAACAACCATGGCGGCGAAAAAAGATTTGCAGCAGAGCGTTGAAGCTCTAGTTATTCTGCAAGAGGAAATCAATTTGCTGAACAGACAAATTGAACATTGGA
>JBBFLK010000016.1 GCA_037479115.1 Anaerohalosphaeraceae bacterium
ACTAGATACACAGAATTACTTCAATGGAATTCTCAATTCCGGCGTCCTTTTCTTCCGCCGTTATCCGAAGCTGCTTCTGGGCCGATGGATGCAGAAATGTGCAGCCGGCGGCCATACCGACCAAAGCGCTCTGGCAGAGATTCTTTCCGAAACCATTAACTGGAGAAAACCTCGGCAAATTCAGGTTTGGCACGGGTTCTCCGTTCGACTGCTGCCGGTAGAAATCTACAACGATTATCACTTAAAAACTGGAAAAATTTTCCACTTCAAAGGCCTGCGGCACAGCAAGGAAATCTATCCGCAACTGCTTCAAGCCATGCAGGCAGGCAGGAATGTCTGGCGAGAATATGAATCCTTGAAAAATCGACTGCCACAAGAAGAAAAACAGGTATCGACAATCATCGCCGTAAATCTGCTTGTACAGCCGGAAACCCTCTAAAAAAGACCAGCCAGAAAACGGCTAAATCGAAGACGTCCCAGCATAACAGACAAAAAAGACCATTTGTTATACTGAAGCGCCTTTTGCAAACATCGGCGTCCTTCCGCTTCCCTGCCCTCCTGCAGGAGCTTAAAGCCGGTCTTTCGATACTTCTTTGATAAAATCCGCATGGCCTGCCTGCGGGGAATCCAGTCAGCCCCACCGTATTCAAAATAAAACCGCTCCGGCACCTTCAGATTGTCCAGATGAACCTTCCCTTTCCCGTCTTGTCGGCTCAAACTCTCTGTCTGTATGCGCCGAATCACAAATGTTTGCGGGACAAACAAAAACGGGGTTCGAGTGGATAACCGCAGGAAAAAGTCCTGGTCCTCCGCCAGCTCCAGCGTCTCATCAAAAAAGAACCCATCCAGCAGTTCCCGGCGAATTAGACTGGCCTGGCAATACACAAAAAAACGGGAAAACAAAGGCCCCACAATCCAGCCGGTACAGGCATATTTGTCATTCATTCGCTCCTGACGGCTGCCGTCCGGATGCTCCATCGTCACGGAAGCATATCCAACTCCATATTCCCGTGCCCTTTCCAGCGACGAAACCATCGTTTCCAGATAGTCCGGCATGTACAAATCATCCGAATCCAGAAAAGCAATATATTCCCCCTCTGCCTTTCGTAAGCCCAGATTCCTTGCCGAAGAAACGCCGCCGTTTTCCTTCCAAAAATAGCGTATTCGACCGTCCTTTATAGAAGAAATCTCCTGGGCCGTTCCATCTGTCGAGCCGTCATCAATCACCAGAATTTCAAAGTCCCGGAAAGTTTGACGACAGACACTCTCAACGGCCTCCCGCAGGAGCATTCTGCGGTTATACGCAGGAATGATAACACTAACCTTCGGCATTTTTTCGATATCCTCCCAAACAATTCTATGATATATTTAAGATTTGGAAGAAACAACAGTTAAGTACACGAACATGACGAATACGCCGTTGGAAATTGCGATTACAGACCCGAAAACCGGGCATACAGCCGTCGTCCGGTGCACGGCCCTTTTGCGCCGCTTGAGCGGTGTGCGCTATACGTATGAAGGTTTCTGGGAGACTCGGCCGGTCATTGTCAAAATCTTTACCAGCCCCCTGCGAGGTTTCCTTCATTTCCGACGCGAAACACAAGGACTCTCTCGGCTGGCCGAACGCGGCATCCCCAGCCCCGCTCTGCTGCATTCCGGAAAAGACCCCGCCGGCCGATGGACCCTGGTTCTCGAGAAAATCACACCGGCGAAGGATTTGGCCAACCTGCTCGAAAAAACAGAGGACCCGCAGCAGAAAGCCGAGCTCTGCCTGAAATGGCTCGATTTTATCGCCTTAATGCATCAAAAAGGTGTCCTTCAAAAAGACCTCCATCCGGGCAACTTTCTCTGGGACGGCAGCCGCCTTTATGCCCTGGACCCCGGCACAATCCGTTTCCGCCGCTCTCCTATCTCCGCTGAGCAGGGCCTTCGACAGCTGGCCGGCATGCTCTGCACAATCCCCCCTGCTGTCCGGGAAAATCCCCAGCCGCTGCTGGAACACTATGGCCGAATCCGGGGTTGGAAACCGACGGACGAAATGCTCGCCCGGTTCGAAAAGTACATCGCTCAGCGACAGCGGCGGCTCCTTCGCCAAACCCTTAAAAAAACTTTGCGCAACAGCAAACGGTATTTCTCCCTGCAGGAAGGCTCGGTCCGGGGCATGTTTACCCGTCAGGATTGGACGGAGGAAACCGCCCGGCAGTTCATCCGACAAATCGACTCGCTAATGGAGGCCGGGCAGATTCTCAAACGCGGCAATACCTGCTTTGTCAGCCGTGTGCAGTTCGGCTCGCTGGACATTGCCGTCAAACGCTACAACTACAAGGGCTTCTGGCACTCGCTGCGGCATACCCTCAAGGGCTCCCGCGCCCGAAAATGCTGGCTGGCCGCTCACCAACTGCTGCACTGCGGCATCCCCACCCCGCGCCCTTTGGCTTGTATCATACAAAGACAAAAGGGATTGCTCCTGCAATCTTATTTTCTATCAGAGTTTCTTTCAGGCAGCAATCTGGATGAATTCCTCAAATCCTCGGCCGCTTCCCAAGAAAAAGAAAAAATTCTAAATCGGACAAAAAAGATTATTTTCTCTTTGGCTGACAACAGTCTGGCCCATTATGATCTGAAACTGAGCAATATTCGCATCTCCAATGGTCAGCCGGTTCTGATTGATCTGGATGCACTTCGCCCGCAACTGCTTTGGCGGAAGAAAGGCAGCATCCAAAAAAAAATGGAAGCGGCCTTTGGCAAACGACTGGAACAATTCATCCACGCAGCGCATTGAAAACAATGCGGCAGAAGCGTTCACCAATAACATGCTGATCATATTGCTTCACATAATCCTTTGCCTTTCGCCCTAAATCCTTCCGAAGCTGCTCGTCATGAATCAGTTGATGAACGTATTGACACCACTGTTCGAGAGTCGAAGCGGAAAATCCGGCCCCGCTTTCCTCAATGAAGTCACGATTAACTCCTACCGGCGAAGCAATCACAGGCAGCCCAGCCGCAAAATACTGAAGAATCTTAAAACCGCATTTCCCCCGCGTGAAACGATTATCCGGCAGCGGAGCCAGCCCGATGTCACACTCCTGAAGCCGTTGGGTCTGCGTATCCAAAGTCCACACAACCCATTCTACCGGCAAATGCTGTAAGCCCAAAAACCGGTCTGCAATAATTCTCAGAACGGCAGAAGGGTTTCCCTGCCCAATTGTCTCCAGAGCCGGTTTTATCTCTTCCAAATAGTGAAGCGTGCTGCGGCTGCCGATCCAGACCAGGCGGATTTTTCCATCTTGCGGTTTCTTAATTTGCGACGCATAAGCCCTCCCATCCAGACCGGTAGGGAGAATATGAACATTTTTGCAAAAAGATCTTGCATGCTCCGCCAGATAAGAATTGCCGGCAATCACACAGTCCGCCATCTTCACCGTTCGCCGAAATCGACGAAAATGGCTGGTCCAATTCCTGTCGGGTTGTCCAGGATTATACATTACCGCATCATCAAAATCATATAGAATGCACCGCGCGGTCTTTCGCAGAATCCGAGCATCGAGCATATTAAGCGTCTTTTTATGAATCAGGACTGCATCAAACCGCCCGGCCTCCCGAAACAGCCGCCAACGCTGCCGATAGGATGCAGGAATCCGCTCAACCCGACAAGTCACGCCGCAGCCAGCCAGCCGCTCCAGATACACCCCAATCCGCTCCCGATAACTGGCCCGCTCCGGATTGTTCGATAGAACGAGAAGCTTCACATTCAATACTCTGTCCTCACAGGAAGTGTGATTATCCAATAGATACCGGGTTGCCGTCAACCGGCTCGTTCTTGAAGATTGTTAATCCTCGCTCATAATCAAAAAAGACACCTATTTTGTTCAAATAATCCGCAACAGAAGGATGATTATAAATCTCCCTTTGAGTCTTCTCATCGAGCTCTTTCTTCCATCTCTGGTCAAAATACAGCTCGCCGTCCTGCGGCGGCTTCAGATAGTCTTTCTTTACACTGCCGTGATGAGAAAAATTCCAGTACTCCTTCTGCAACGGCTCATGTTCATATCCCAGCCATCCCATCAACTCTCCCAGCACTTCATCCGCTTTCATTACCAAATCATGATAGGTAACAAGCCGGAAATCCAGCCGGTTTCGTTCAAGAAAGTCCGTAATCTGCTGATTTTGATAAAGCCAATGCCAAAAGCAGGCCCGGCTTTCTCCTCCGGTCAATATCTCCCAGGCATGCCTCCAGCATCGCCGTGCTGTTTTCAGCCGACGTCGGAATTTGTCCCCCGGTTCAAAACTGAGCTTCCATCGGCGAACCAGAGCCCGCGGGTCCCGAATCAAATGAATATACTTCATCGTATATCCGGGCATCCCCGAAAACCGACTCGCCCACTGAACCTTTTTGGAATTATCAACCACCGTGGAAACCAAAGGATAGGAACGGGACAGATTGTCAAAAATGATGTCATAAAATTTTTCGGCCGGGCGGCCTCGAATCCCTGCAAGTACCGGACAGAGTTCCTCCGAAGCACACATGGAACACACTCGATGCCTTGTATCTTTCCGACGAAAATGATGCAGCTCTCCAACAGACCTGCATCGGCTGTGAGACCCCAGCTGCAAAGCCAGAAGATGCGAGCCCGCATAGTTGGTAGACAAGATATAAACAATCTGTCTTTGAACCGTCATTCGCTTTTTTAGCTCCTTGTTTTTTTCAAAGGCCTAAACAAATCTGCTCAGGCTGGAAAACATTCTATTCGCTCAAAGAATGACTTTCCAGGGAGCATTGTAATCGCCCGTCCTGATCAAGTCCATCAAATGCTGGGCCATCCTGGTACAGTTGAATTCCCGGTGAGCGTGTTCCATTCCTGCACGCGCAATCCGCTCCCGCTCCTCTTCATGAGCCAAATACCACTCCGCCAGCTCAAAGAACTCCTCCGCCGTATCAAAATACCGCAGATGTTTTCCATCCTGAAAAAGAAGGTCGGAATCCGGCACTCGTTTGGCCAGCGTGAACGTCCCGCAGGAAATGCAATTTACCAGCCGGTCCGAATGATAGAGAGGTATATCATCAACAACATTAATACTCAGGGCAACCTTGGCAGCACTAACAGCCTGGAAGACCTCAATGCCATCCAGGGTAGGAAACCCAAAGCACCCGTACAAACGAACCCCTTTCCTGTTTCTCAGACGTTCCAGCAAAAGCTGTCTTTCCTTATCCGTTTCGGCCAAAAACCGGTTGTGGCCTTCTGAACCTGTAAAAATAATATCAGACTTCCATTTCTCCTCTACATTGGGATAGGGCCTCTGGATATCGGGATCGCAGGGACAAGGAAGAAAAGCACATCGCGGAACACCTTCCTTTTTAAATCTTTGCATCCACAAACCGGCATTTGTTACAATTGCCAGGTCCAGCATTTTGAGGATTTCAAACCATCTCGGTGGGGAATCAGAAGGATAAATGTCTGTATCCCGTCCAACTAAAAAAGCGTAGGGAGCTGCCTTTCGAATCTCATGAATCATCTCTATATTAAAGTATTTCATGACACACAGGATCAGGATATCCGGATGATATCGTCGAATCTGCTCCAGCATAACCTCAAAGGCCTTCGCTTTTTCTGATCGTTGTTTCAGAATAGGTATCGGCCACATACACTTCTGTTCTGCAATATCCCAGAAGCTAAACGGCTGGACATCGTGTCCGAGACGGAGCAGTCCCTTAACCCATCGACGCCGTTCGAGCCGAATGGACTTGGGAGAATCATTTTTAAAATCTGCAACTAAGAAAATCCGTTTGCTGTCATTCAACATCCTGATTTCCCTTTAAAGAACATATTTCCAGGGAGCAGAATAACTGCCTGTCTCAACCAAATCGAGCACCCGCTGGGCCATCAACGTGCAATTCATCTGACTATGGGCCTTCTCCATACCTGCCTGCGAGATAGCGCGTCGTTCGCTTTCATGCTGAAGGTACCAGGCCGCTAAATCAAAAAACTCATCCGCGCTATGAAAATACCTCATTTCGCGCCGATCCTCAAAAAGCAGGTTCGAATCAGGAACCCACTTGGCCAGCGTAAAAGCCCCGCAGGCAAGACAGTTAGTAAAACGATCAGAGTGATAAAGCCGCTGAGTATTATCGGCATTGATGCTTAAGGCAATTTTGGTGTTCGAAATCACCCGAAAAGCATCAAGACCTTCTATGCGTCCATGCCCCAGCCCGCCGCCATACACACGTGCAGAGGACATCTGGGACAACCGTTTCAAGATGGCGGTTCGTTCCGGATCCGTGGTATGTATCGGATGTTCCGAACGGCCGATGAAAAGAATATCGGTCTGTAAATGCGGGTCGGTTTCATAAGGATGCTGAATATCGGGATCACAGGGACACGGCATAAAGGCACAGACTGGCACGCCGGCTTTTTTATAGTCCTGAAGCCACGAACCTGCATTCGTCGCAAGGACAATATCCATTTTGCGGGCGATTCGCATTCGTTCCTTATTTTGTGCCGGATTCCAATCATTATCTCGTCCAAGAAAGACCGTATGTTTCAGCGCATTTCTCAAAAAATCCAAACACTCCGGGCTGATATCCCTCATATTGAGAATCAACACCATCTGGGGCCGATAGGATTCGGCAATCTGAATCAGAGATTCTTCTGTTTTCCTTCTCCCAAACAGAAGAGCATATTTTCTTTTATGAAAAGGAGTAAAATGATGAATGATATTTCGATAACTGAAACTCTGAACATCACAGCCGGCCCGTACGAAACCCTTAATCCAATGCCTCCTCTCTATCCGAAGAGATTCGGGCAAATGCAGCTTAAAATCACCGATAATCAGAATTCGTTTGGCCCAAGCCATTCAATTTTCTACCCCTTATGCAAGAAATAATACATCTTCCGTCGAAGAAATTTCAGCCAGATCCAAACGATGAGTTCCAAAGACACAGTAGGGTTGATAGCCGAAGGATGCCATATATCCCTCAAAGTCAGCCGGCGTAATTCCAAAATGGGCCATCCCGTTTCTCGACACCTCCGCCAGAACCGGAGGCAGGGAATGCTTGTTCTGCGCAAAATATTCCGAACACCCTCTTAGAACAGCCCATTCATATCCTTCTGTATCAATTTTAATCATCGAAGGGAAATTCTTGTTCCTATTTAAATAAGAATCCAGCCGCTCCTTCTTCACCTGTATCCTGGTTTCAACCTTATCCGGATCGATAAAATCTGCCAGCATCGAAGAGCCTCCCGGGTTAGAGCGATGAACATACATTGGTACGGCTTCTTCGAATGAATCCCCCAAAGCCGTATCGTTTAAAAAAAAGGGGTAGGAAGGATTCAACTCCTTCAGTCTCTTCAACAAGGCAAAATACTGCGGAACAGGTTCAAAACAATGAACAGCCCCATCTGGACCGACAATATCCGCTGCCACTGCAGATATGAAACCGAAATTCGCCCCTACATCGATAAACACTCCTTGTTTAGGAAGAAATTTCCGAATCGACTCCTGAATATGAAACTCGTAGGTTCTATCAAACATTTTTCGTTAGCGAGGCGTGTTGTGAAATTCGAAACAAATCTTCCCGACAGTTCCCTGAAATGTCTCAGCAGGATACGAAAGGTGTTGGGCCCTCCATTTTCTCCACTTCTTTTTAAAATAAAAAAGCGGATGTTTCCGTTTCCAGTTCTCTTCCATAACATAAACTCCTCAAAAATCCAAAGAATCCTCTGAAAGAATAGAACGAATCAGCTCAGAGCCCATGATTGCATTTATACGCGTTTGAATCTTTTTGATTGTCCGCCTTCGGAGATGATACTGCTCCGCATTCAGCACCTGCGTTGCGTGGGCCAGATGGAACACGTATTGCTTCAGTACCCGGTCCGGGATGCGGACTGTCTTGTACCCACGGTCCTCCAGCTCAAAATACAGCTTCTGCCCCACTGTCAGTCCCTTGTCCCGGTCCATCAGAAATGTCAGTCCCTCTTTTTTCAAAATCTCCGTCCGGTACGCACAGCAGACCGTTCGATTGTAATAGCGGTACCGCCCCAGCGGGTCCGGCACCCGAAACAGTTTTCGAAAGAAGGTTTTGTAATCGGTCGCCTTCTTCAGCCAGACTCGCCAGGTCTCCTCCAGCTCCGCCTTCCCACCGCCGACACAGGCCATCTTCGGCTCATCCCGAAACGGCTCCAGCAGCATCTCCAGCCACCCCTCCCGATGCACCACCGTATCCGAATGCAGCGACACAAAAAACTCCGTCCGGCACTCCTGCAGGGCCCAATCCAGTGCCGCCGCATGAGCATACCCGCCGCTGGCATCATTTGCCGGGTCCTTTCGCTCCATCAGCCGAATCCACTTAAGCGACTTTAAATACTCCAGCGACTCATCCTGCGAATTGTTATCCACCACGACCACCTCATACGGACCGCGGGTATATCTGCGGATACTCCGCAGACACAGACGCGTCAAATCGAGCGTCTTGTAGTTGACCACACAAATTGTTGCGATTCCGTTCGTCCGGCTCATTGTCCCTGCGGCACAATCAGCTGTGTTTCATACAGATTTTTATAAACCTGGCAGGTCCGAATCAAGTCCTCGTGCCGGCCCTGCCCCGCAATCCGTCCTTTGTCGAGCACCACAATCCGGTCGGCGGAAATCACCGTGCTGAACCGATGGGCAATCAGAAAACACGTCCGGCCTTTCAGCAGCGTCTGCAGGGCCGCGTGAATCTTCGCTTCGCTGTCGGCATCAATCTGGCTCATCGCCTCATCAAAAATCAGAATCGCCGGATTCTTCAAAATCGCCCGGGCAATCACAATCCGCTGCATCTGCCCGCCGCTGAACCCGCTGCTGTGCTCGCCGATAATGGTATCATAACCCTCCGGCAGCGGCTCAATAAATTCATGCGCATAGGCCCGACGCGCCGCCTCCATCACCTCTTCGCGGCTTGCCCCCGGTTTGCCGTAGGCGATATTGTTGGCAATCGTATCCCGAAACGTCACAATATCCTGCGTCACCAGCCCAATCTGGCCCCGCAGACTCCGCAGCGTCGCCCGGCGGATATCTTTGCCGTCTATCAAAATCCGCCCGCTGTCCGGGTCGTAAAACCGGGCAATCAGATTCACCAGCGTCGATTTGCCCGAACCGTTGGGCCCCACAATCGCCACCGTCTGCCCCGCCGGCACCTCCAGCGTAATCCCGTTCAGCGCCGGCAGTGCAGCCCCAGGATAGGTAAAGCGAATATCTTCAAAAACCATCTTCTCCCGCAACGGCGCCAAATCAAAGGCATCGGGCTCTTCCTTTTCCAGCGGCTCATCCAGCACCGCAAAGACCCGCTCAGCCGCCGCATTCGCCCGCTGCACCTCATTCCAGACATCACTGACCTTGCGAACCGACTCCGCCGCCATCCCCAGAAAAAGAAGAAGACCGAAAAAGGACGGCTCATCGAGCCCCTCTCGCCGCTGAACCGTCCAGGCCGCCCCCAGCAGCAGAGCCGCCGAACCGGCAAACATCCCCAAGACATCCATCAGCGGGTTGGTCATCGCCTCCACCCGGGCAATCCGAATCAGCTGTTTGAGCAGGGATTGGTTGGTTCTTTCATAGAGCCCAATCTCATGGTCCTGGCGGTTGTACACCTTGACCACCCGCACTCCCCGCATCGCTTCCTGAATCCGTCCGAGCAGCTGAGCCGAAATGGCCAGCGATTTCTTCGTGGCCTTTTTAATTTTGCGGCCGAGTACCACAAAAAGCCCCAAAACCAGCGGCGCCGCCGTCAGAAAGATAGCCGTCAGTTTCCAATTAATCCAAAACGCCGCTCCAATACAGCCTGCCGCCGTCAGCGGCTCCCGAAGGGTCTTGCCCAGCAGCACCTTGATGCCCCGGCAGCTCTGCGCAACATCATTAAAAATCCGGCTGGTCGTATCGCTTGTTCCCCGACTGCTGAAAAAGCCGACCGGCATATACATCGCATGCGCAAACACACGCTCCCGCAGCCGTGTATTGGCAACCAGCACAACCTTCTCTGCCAGAAAATGCTGGTAAAAGCGGGCCGTACATCGAAAAATCGTAATCACAATCATCCCGATAATAATCACGCCGATGGCCTGCAGCTTCGTTTCCCGGGTTTCTTCACGAGGCAGAAAACTCACAGGCCATTGCGCCCAATCCGCCAGACGCGGCTTTTCCGGCGCCGTAACCTCCACCGTCTTGACCACAGGAACCAAATCCGCAATCGAAACCACCTGCAGGGTCAGCAGCTGTCCGGCGGGACAGGTTGCCAGTGCCTCGAGCATCTTGCCGGAAAACACCGGCTGTCCCTCCGAAGAAAGATAAGGACTGACCCCGACAATCCGGTCCTGCGGATGCAGACCGTGTTCTTTCGCCCATGATTTCGACCGAACATGAGTTATCAGCAAATAATGAAGAAAGGATTCTCCATCCTCCGCCAGAAAATCCATTCGGTCCGGGACATAAAAATCCAGCCCGTACCGCCAGTTGCAGATTTTTCGGTCCACCCAGCCGTGAAGACCCTCCTGGCCCATCATCACCTTCAAAAGCGGAATCACCGTCGCAAAACTAACAGAGATGGTCAACGCAAGAATCACAGACCAAATGACCAGCTTTATCAGCTGAGGCCACTGCGGCCAGACATCTTCCCAGACACGCCAAAAAGCAGATAATCCTTTTGTCTCCGACATTCATTTCTCCAGAAACGAACAAAGCAGGCAGATTAACACAGGGATGAGGGCTGGTCAAGAACTCAAAATAGACTTAACGGTTCGAGTACATCCGTTTATAGTACTCCTGATATTGACCGGAAACCACATGATTGAGCCACTCGGAATGCTCCAGATACCAGCGTATCGTTCGAGACAGCCCTTCTTCAAACGACACCGAAGGCCTCCAATTCAGCTCCGCTGTAATCCGACTCGAATCAATCGCATACCGCCGGTCATGGCCCGGCCGGTCTTTCACAAAAGTAATCAGCGATTCGGGCTTTCCGAGTGTCTTTAAAATCAGACGTACTACATCAAGATTATGCTTTTCGTTGTTGCCGCCGATATTGTAAACCCGTCCCGGCTGGGCCTCCGTCAAGACTTTCCAAACCGCCGTACAATGGTCATACACATACAGCCAATCCCGGATATGCATTCCGTCCCCGTACACCGGCAGCGGCTTATCCTTCAGCGCATTATGAATCATCAGCGGAATCATCTTTTCCGGGAACTGATACGGCCCGTAATTGTTGGAGCATCGTGTAATATTGTACCGAAGCCCCCAGCTGTGCCCAAACGCCTGAACCAGCATGTCCGCGGAGGCCTTGCTGGCCGAATACGGAGAGTTTGGACTCAGCGGCGTCGTCTCCGTAAACTTCCCTTCCGGCCCCAAAGAACCATACACCTCATCCGTCGAAATCTGGACAAACCGCTCCAGTTTTTTCTCGAGGGCAATCTTCAGGAGAGTCAGTGTGCCCTTGACATTTGTTTCAATGAAAATTCCCGGCTCTTCCAGCGAACGGTCCACATGGCTTTCCGCCGCAAAGTTAATCAGAGCATCAATCTTATAGGTTGATATCAGACTCTCAACCAGGGCCCCGTCACAAATGTCCCCTTTGACAAAGATATGATTCGGATGGTCCCTATAGCCCTCCAGATTCTCCAGATTGCCCGCATAGGTCAGCTTGTCCAGATTCACCACCCGGGTATCCGGATGCTCTTCCAGCACCATTCGTACAAAATTGCTGCCGATAAAGCCGGCGCCGCCGGTTACCAAAATCGTTCTCATAATTGCTCCAGAAATTCTTTGAGCGGATCCTGCCAGGGCCTCATATCTTTGCCCAGTACAGACCGCAGTTTGCGGCAGTCAAACCGGCTGTTCAAAGGCCGTTTGGCCGCCGACGGAAATTCCGATGTCCTGCAGGGTTCTATCGAATTCGAAAGTCCCTTGACCTGACAAATAAAACGGGCCATCTCATAGCGGGACGTATAACCGGAGGCCGCCGCATGAAAAACCCCTTCCGGAAAGACCGGCAGCTTCAGCATCTGAACGAGCACC
Source organism: Anaerohalosphaeraceae bacterium (assembly GCA_037479115.1). Taxonomy (NCBI): domain Bacteria; kingdom Pseudomonadati; phylum Planctomycetota; class Phycisphaerae; order Sedimentisphaerales; family Anaerohalosphaeraceae; species Anaerohalosphaeraceae bacterium. The sequence continues at coordinate 12,043 of JBBFLK010000016.1, forward strand.
TCAGCCAGTTCCGAAGTCGCCGTCGGCGACCCGACCTGGTCCTCTACCACCCGCAAGACTGGACGGCTCTTGGCGGCCTCCAGCAGTTTGACCACAAAGTTCGTGCCCGCCCGCCCATAGGTCCACTGAACCCGCACAATGCAAAACCGGCACCCCGAAGAGGCCAGCTGCTTCTCCCCTTCCCACTTGCTTCGTCCGTAGGCGCTGAGGGGATTGGGCGGGTCCGTCTCGACATAAGGCCGCTCCAGCATCCCGTCAAAGACAAAATCCGTGCTGATATGCATTACCGGCACACCGCACGAAGCCGCCAGACGCCCCAGCAGCCCCACCGCCTCGGCATTAATCTGCATCGCCAGCTCCGGCTCCTGCTCCGCCCGTTCCACATTGGTATAAGCGGCACAGTTCACCACAGCCCGACAGCCGTTCATCGCCTCCTTCAAATCCTCTTCGTTCCGGATATCCAGCTCCGGCAGGTCATACCCTCGCACCTCCAGCCCATGCTTCAGACAGCAGGCCGTCAGGTCCGTCCCGAGCATCCCGCGAGCCCCCAAAACCACAATCGGCCCTGCCCCGTTCACCGCTTAAGCCCTTTCATACACAGGCAGACGCGAGGGAGAAATCTGACGCAGGGGCCCGTATCGGCTGTCCTTGGCGGACAGAATCGGCTCCGCAATCGGCCAGGCAATCCCAATCTCCGGGTCATTCCAGCAGACCCCGCCTTCACAGTCCGGCCTATAAAAATCCGTGCATTTATACGAAAACAAAGCCGTCTCACTCAATACGCAAAAACCGTGGGCAAATCCCGGCGGGATATACATCTGCAGGTGATTGTCCGACGACAGCTCCGCACAGACATACCGTCCGAAAGTCGGCGAGCCGACTCGAATATCCACTGCCGCATCAAACACCCGGCCCTGCAGCACCTGAACCAGTTTGCCCTGTCCGTGCGGGTGCTGATAATGCAGCCCCCGAAGCACCCCTCGCTGCGAAAAAGAAACATTATCCTGAACAAACGACGGCAGGCCGAGTTCCGCATACCGTTTCTGCTGCCAGGTCTCCAGAAACCAGCCGCGGGCATCCCCGAATACAGCCGGACGAATCAGCAGCACCTCCGGAATCGATGTCGGCAGAATCTCCATCAGCCGATTTCCTCTATCATCTGCTTGAGATAATCGCCGTAATGATTCTTCTTGAGCGGCTCCGCCAGCCGGAGCACCTGTTCGGCATCAATCCACCCCTGCCGATAGGCGATTTCCTCCGGACAGCAAATCATCAGCCCCTGCCGCTGCTGGACCGTCTGGACAAATACCGACGCCTGAATCATCGCCTCCATCGTACCGGTATCCAGCCAGGCCGTCCCCCGCCCCAGCAGCCGCACCTGAAGCCGATTCTGCTTCAGATACAGATTGTTCAAATCCGTAATCTCCAGTTCCCCCCGCGCTGAGGGCCGAATCTGCGCCGCCAGCTCCGTCACCTGCGAATCGTAAAAATACAGTCCCACCGCCGCATAGTGCGATTTGGGTTTCTGCGGTTTTTCCTCAATCCCGAGCACCCGGCCGTTCCGGTCAAACTCGATCACCCCGTACCGCTCCGGGTCTTTGACCCAATACCCGAAAATCAAAGCGCCCTCTTCCTGCCGGGCCGCCTCCTGCAGCATCTGGGAAAGCCCCTGTCCGTAAAAAATGTTGTCCCCCAGAATCAGACACGCCGGATGGTCCCCCAGAAAATCCCGACCGATTAAAAACGCCTGGGCCAGCCCTTCCGGACGGGGCTGACAGGCATACTCAATCTGAAGACCCCATTGCCGGCCGTCTCCGAGAAGACGTTCGAAAAGAGGCAAATCCGACGGCGTCGAAATCACCAGAATCTCCCGAATCCCCGCCAGCATCAGCGTAGACAGCGGATAGTAAATCATCGGCTTGTCATACACCGGCAGGATTTGTTTGCTGATGGCCTGCGTAATCGGATACAGACGCGTCCCGCTTCCGCCGGCCAAAATAATCCCCTTTCGTCTCATAATCCCTTCCTGTCCCTAATGCGGCTCTCAAAAAAACCGGTTCTTGCTCGAGTTCTCCCGATAACCATCCAAAAAAAACGGGATACAAACCGTATCCCGCAAACAGGGTTTCAATCCGTCAAACCTACAGCAGTTCATCCAGAGCATCGGTGATGGCCTTTTTGCTTGTCAAGCCGACCCACTTTTTCTCCAGATTGCCGTTCTTGAACAAAAGCAGCGTCGGAATGGCTGTAATCCCGTAATCGATGGCCGCCTGCCGCTGCTCGTTCGTATCCACCTTGCAAATCAGAGCCCGACCCGCATATTCGTTCGCAATTTCTTCAATGACAGGGGCCAGCATTCGGCACGGTCCGCACCACGGAGCCCAAAAATCCACCAGAACCGGTTTATCCGTCCCCTGAATCGTGGATTCAAATTCCGCATCCGTCAATTCAATCACATTGCCCGCCATAGACGGTTCCTTTCGGTCAAAACATCGTTTTTTCTCATTTCAGCCGCTGATTCTACCGGCCGAGGATGAACCTGTCAAACAGGAATCGTCAAGAGGCGGAAGAATCCGGACGCTTCTGCCAATCACGGCCGCCGGATGTCTCTGTTTCCGACGGTCTCGAAAAATCGCAAGGCGGCTCAATCTCCTGAATGGGAATTCGCGGACGCTCTCCGGAAGACATCTCGATTTCCGGAAGCTCGATATCCAGGTCCTCTTCTTCCTCCGGCTCCGCCTGAACGGATTGTGAAAAACTTCCTTCCGGTTTCTCCAGAGGGTCCTGCTCCTGAGCCGGTTCTTTCGGTCCGGCAGACTCTTCGGCCTGCCGCACGGACAAAATCGCCTCTCGAACCGCCTCTTCCGCCGGAACCTGGGTCAAGGAGCTCAGCAGAATGGGGCTGCGGCTGTCGGCCTGCTCCGCCCAGACCAGGCGGTTTCGAATCAGCTCCAGCAGCGCCAGGAACAGCCCGATCAGCACCAGGCGGTTGCCGCGCCCTTCAAAAAGGGCCTCCAGCGGTTTCGGGCCCTCCGTCTGAAGACGATGCAGAATCTCTATCTGATACAAATCAATCGGGGTATCGTCCTGAATCCGCTTGAAATCGCCGACCTGACCGGTGGCCTTCAAAATCCGGTCAAAGGCCTCCAAGAGTGTCCAGACGCTCACCTGTTCCAGGTCAATCTGCGGCTCCTGCGATTTCTCCAAAGAAGACAGAATAGAATCCGGACGGGTGAAACGCAGGGAACGCTGCTCACCCGCGGCGGAAAGCAGATTCGCCGCATCCTTATAACGCTTATACTCCAGCAGCTGCCGAATGAGCGTTGAGCGCGGGTCTCCCGCCGCCTCTTCCGCCCCTTCTTCCGTCTCACTCTTGGGCAGCAGCATCGCCGATTTGATTTCCAGCAGCGTGGCGGCCATTACCAGAAACTCCGCCGCCACATCCATATCCAGCTCCTTAAGCATCTCAATATAATGAAGATACTGCTCCGTGATGCGGGCAATCGGAATATCATAGATGTCCAGCTCTTCCTTGCGAACCAGATACAGCAGCAGGTCCAGCGGGCCGGCAAACACATCCAGCTGTACACGGTATTCGCTCACAACACATCCCCCGCATTGTCCTGACCGTCCGCACCGTCCTCGGACCCGTCGTCCAGCGGTGTCCGTTCATTCAAGACAGCGGCCGCCCGTTCTGCATCCGACTCCAAAACCTGCACGCAGACCGTAAACAGATCCGTCGGATACAGCCCCCCCGCCACCGGCTCTCCGAGAATCACGCAGCGAATCCCCGCCTCCTCCAGCGCAATCCGGGCCAGATCGGCCTCCATCGGCTCGGCATACTGGGCCACCGTAACCAGTCTCTCTCGGCTCACAGAATCCCTTTCAATCCAACCGCCCGACGCACCCGGTCCAGCGTTCTGCGGGCCACCGCATCCGCCCGAGCCGCCCCGTCCATCAGAACCTTCTCCACATAATCCGGATTCTGTTCCAGTTCGGCCCGCTTGGCCCGATATGGCCGGAAATATTCAATCAGCAGCTCTGCAATTCTCTTCTTGACCGTCCCGTAGCCCAGTCCGCCCTTCCTGTACCGCTCCTCCCATTCTTTCAGCTCCTCCGTCGAAGCCGCCAGCCGCAGGAGTGCAAACAGATTGCACGTGTCCGGATTCTTCGGCGCCTCCACCGGCGTCGAATCCGTCACAATCCGCATCACCTTCTTCTGGACACTCGACTCCGGCTCAAAGATTTCAATCGTGTTGTTGTAGCTTTTGGACATCTTCCGTCCGTCCAGCCCCGGCACAACCGCCACCGATTCAACAATATAATCCTCCGGAATCACAAAGGTTTCCCCGTAGGTGTTGTTAAATTTGATAGCGATATCACGGGTTACCTCAATATGCTGCTTCTGGTCAGCCCCCACGGGAACCAGCTGGCTGTCAAAAATCAGAATATCCGCCGCCTGAAGCACCGGATACGCAAACAGCCCGTGGTTGGGGCTGATGCCCTGAGCCACCTTATCCTTATAACTCGTGCACCGCTGAAGCAGCCCCATCGGGGTAATGCACGAGAGAATCCATTGCAGCTCCGTCACCGCCGGCACATCCGACTGCCGCCAAAAGACCGTTTTTTCCGGATTCAGCCCCAGCGCCAGATAATCCATCGCCACCTCCAGCGTCCGCTGGCGGAGGGCCTCCGGATTCGGATTGGATGTTAAGGCGTGATAATCCGCAATAAAATAAAACCCTTCGTGTTCCTGCTGGAGGGCCAGATTCTGCCTCATGGCCCCGAAATAATTGCCGATATGAAGTTTTCCTGACGGCTGAATCCCGGATAGTATTCTCACGACGCAAATTCTCCTCTAAATCGGTCCGTAAAAAGTGTACACTACCAAGTCCAACCCCCTCCGTCAAGACTCCTGCATCCTCAGATTTTTTTCACAAACGTCCCATAAACAACCTATTTCTTCGCTTAAAAACGAAAAAAATCTTATATTCTTAACATATTCTTTGCATTTTCTTTGTGTTTTTTTACAATTTAAATGTACAATTTCATAAATGGGGGATAGACGCTATGATTTCTGCATCGTCCATATCCACAATAAGTCAGGGACTAACAGAAGTCTTAAAGGCCTATCGAAATCAGCTGGGGCAAAACGTTGAAAATCGGCAAAAGTCCGATCAATTCAGCACCGTTTCGGACATCCCTTCCTTGCGTGCCGAGCTTGCCCCTGTCAGGCAAGGATTTCTGACACTCCATGAAGCCGTTTCTCTCCTTCAGACTGTTGATGCAAACCTCCAGACGATTGTTGAGAAACTTCCTCGCCTCCTCGAAATTATCAAACAAGCCCAAAGCGGCGAACTTACTCCTGAGCAAATCCAAACGCTTCAGGAAGAATTTGACAAAAAAGCAGGGGAAATCAATCAAGCGGCTCGCACAGCCGAATACAACGGAATTCCTCTGCATCAGCAAAAACAAGCGTATCTCTTCACGGCAGCCGGCAGACAGATTCGCATCCAGCTGGAAGAAATCGATTTCATAGAAGGCGACATCGAAAACCCCCTCTGTGCCAAAGCCCTTCGCACATTTGCAGAATTCATCCGCAATTACAAAAAACGAATTAACGGAACACTCCGGGCCGTTGAGGGGCTTGCCGATTATCTAAACGAACTTATGGAGGAAATTACAAGAAATGGAGCCCTTCTGTCCGATTTAACCGCTGCCAAGAACCTGCTGAATACTCATCTTTCCCAAATTAACAACCTACATATCCCTTCTCTTATACAAAACAATCAATTCACCCAAACCATCCTCTCGCTTCTAAAACTATAAAGACATAAAAAACCAATTATTCTCCACAATTGTGCGATTGTGCGCACTTCTTGTTCTCTCAAACATAGTTTTCTTCACAAGAACGCTTTTTTTTGTTGAAATTTTATCTTCAATGCATAATTTATCTGTCTAAAGTCGATATCCATCGGGCTTCCCGATTAACCGCAACATAATCTTTATGAAAGGGAGAGGTGGTATGACAGACGCAGCATCCAAAGGACTCAAATCATTGCTAACCGAAAACAGGACATTTCCCCCGCCCGCTTCCATTCGGGCAAACGCCTGGGTCAGCAGCATGGAGCAGTATCAGAAAATGTGGGAGCAGTCCATCAAGGAACCCGACAAATTCTGGCTCCAGCAGGCCGAAACGCTCACCTGGTTCAAAAAACCGACAAAGGGCCTTGAATACACCTGGAACACAAAGGCCAGAAAAATTTCTCATACCTGGTTTGCGGATGGACAACTGAACGTCTCTTACAACTGTCTGGACAGACATCTGAACACTCCGGTTGCCAACAAGGTGGCCATCCTCTGGCAGGGCGAAGAAGAAAACGCTGTCAAAAAAATCACCTACAAACAGCTCCACGCGGAAGTCTGCAAATTTGCCAACGTCCTGAAATCCAAAGGCATCCGCAAGGGAGACCGCGTGGCAATTTATATGCCGATGGTGCCCGAATTGGCCATTGTCATGCTTGCCTGCACACGGATTGGCGCCATTCATTCTGTGATTTTCGGCGGATTCAGCGCCGACGCCATCAAAGACCGGGTCAATGACTCCACCTGCAAAATGCTCATCACATCCAATGTGTCTCTTCGCGCCGGCAAGCGTATCCCTCTCAAATCCATTGCCGATGAGGCCCTCGAAAAATGCCCCAGCATCGAGAGCGTCATCGTCGTCAAGGTCAATGAGGACCCCTGCAACATGAAAAGCGGCCGGGATTTCTGGTATCACGACCTGATGGCCAAAGCCGACCCGAACTGTCCCGCCGAACCGATGGACGCCGAAACACCGCTGTTTATTCTCTACACCTCCGGCTCCACCGGAAAACCCAAAGGCGTGGTTCACACGACCGCCGGCTATCTGCTCCATGTGTCCCTCACCCACAAAATCGTCTTCAACATCCACGATGATGATATTTACTGGTGCACCGCCGACATCGGCTGGGTCACCGGCCACAGCTACATTGTCTATGGTCCGCTGGCCAACGGCACCACCAGTCTGATGTTCGAAGGCGTCCCCACCTATCCGGACGCCGGACGGTTCTGGCACATCTGCGACAAATTCGGTGTGACCGTCTTCTACACCGCCCCGACCGCCATCCGCTCGCTGATGCGGCTCGGCGAGGAATGGGTCATGAAATACAAACTCGATACCCTCCGCGTCCTCGGCAGCGTCGGCGAACCCATCAACCCCGAGGCCTGGATTTGGTATTATGAAAAAGTCGGGCGGAAACGCTGCCCCATCGTCGATACCTGGTGGCAGACCGAAACCGGCGGCTTTATGATTACGCCTCTGCCGGGGGCCATGACCCTCAAGCCCGGCAGCGCCTCGCGGCCTTTCTTTGGTGTGGACCCGGTCGTGCTGCGGGATGACGGCACCCAGTGTGCCCCGAACGAAGGCGGCAAACTGTGCATCCGAAAACCCTGGCCCGGAATGATGCGGACCACCTGGGGCGACCACGACCGCTTCATCGACACGTACTTTACGATGTTCGAAAACATGTACTTCACCGGCGACGGCTGCCGAGTCGATGAAGACGGCGATTACTGGCTGATGGGACGCATTGACGACGTCGTCAACGTCTCCGGACATCGTATCGGAACCGCCGAAGTCGAAAGCGCGCTGGTCAGCCATCCAAAGGTGGCCGAAGCCGCCGTCACGCCCATCCCGCACGAAATCAAGGGACAGGGACTCTATGCCTATGTGACGCTCAAAGAAGGCGTGCAGGAAAGCGAAGAACTCAAAAAAGAGCTCATTCAGCACGTCCGCAAGGAGATTGGCCCCATCGCCACACCGGAGGCTATCCAGTTCGCTCCGGCACTGCCAAAGACCCGTTCAGGCAAAATCATGCGGCGAATCCTCCGCAAAATCGCCGAGAAAGACACCAGCAACCTCGGAGATATCTCTACCCTGGCGGACCCGAGCGTCGTCGAAAAACTCATTGCCGGACGAGGGTAAAAAAGAATCCTTCAAAAAAAGCCGGACGTGTTCATCACGCCCGGCTTTTTTTTCAGCAATCTTTCGAAAGGACAGTTTATGTCAGAAACCAAGCACATGAATCGATGGTGGGTTGTCATCGGCGCTCTGATTATTCAAATCAGTCTGGGCGCTGTCTATATCTGGAGCGTTTTTCAGACACCGCTGAAAACCTTCTTCCCAACCTGGTCCGAAACAGCCGTCACGCTGCCGGCTCAAATTGTCCTGGCTATGTTTGCTCTGGCGGTCATTATCGGCGGGCGTATCCAGGACCGCATCGGCCCGCGCAAAGTCGCCACCGCCGGAGGCATCATCCTCGGCACAGGACTCATCCTGGCCCGCTTTACCGAATACTTTGAGCCTTCCTGGTCCCTGCTGTGGCTGATTCTGACCTTCTCCGTCCTGGGCGGCATCGGCATTGGAACCGGGTACGTCTGCCCGATTGCCACCTGCGTCAAATGGTTTCCGGACAAACGAGGCCTTGTCACCGGTCTGGCTGTAGCCGGCTTCGGAGCCGGGGCCTTCTTTTTCGCGCCGCTGGCCAAGGCCCTGATTACCGGCGGGGCTTATCAACTCTTTAATCAGCCCTTGTTCTCCCTGCCCAAAATCGGCGTCTTTAATACCTTTCTGACACTGGGTATCATCTTCCTAACCGCTGTCGTCACCGGCGCCCAGCTGCTGCGCAATCCGCCCGCCGGTTATAAGCCGGCAGGATGGAATCCCCCGCAACCCGCTCAATCCGCTGCACCGAAGGCCGACTATACTCCTTCCGAAATGCTGCGGATGCCCGCCTTTTGGCTGCTCTGGATTACCTATTTTGCCGGCTGCACCGCCGGTCTTCAAATTATCATGAAGGCGTCACCCATTTGGCAGTCCTTCCGAACAGCCGTGATGACTGCTCCGATTCAGGAAGAAGCATTCAATCAGATTGCCGCCGCCGGTGCTACGGCCGTCGCCGTTCTGGCAATTTTTAATTCGCTCGGACGGATTCTCTGGGGAAAAATTTCCGATGCCTTTGGGAGAAAAGGAACGCTGATTACGATGTTTATCCTTTGCGGCGCTGCCATGCTTCTCCTGGACCGGCTTCGGGAATACCCCATCTATTTGGTCGGCGTTTCCCTAATCGGCTTATGTTTCGGCGGTTATCTGGCCCTGTACCCGGCCGTGACGGCGGATTTCTTCGGCACCAAACATTTCGGCGTCAATTACGGCTTTATGTTCACGGCATTCGGTGCCGGCGGAATTGTCGGTCCCTACCTGGCCGCCGCCCTGATGAAGACAGTAAACACCATTTCATACCTGTCCAGAGATTCCAGCGGGGCCGTTGTAGAAAAACTCTTCACCATCGGCAATTACCGCCTCGCCTTTTGGGTCGCCGGCATCGCCTGTCTGGTGGCGGCAGCTGTTATGACGCAGATTAAACCGCCCAAAAAATCTTAGTCGGACTTGACCGATAGCCCTAAGAGCCCGCAGAGAAGCGGGCTCTTTTTTTCAGGCAAGCCCGTGCAGCGGGAAAACGGTGCGGCGCACCGTATCGAGCACCTGTTCCGCCGCCGGCAGCACCGATTCTCTCTGCCAATTTGAGGGAACCAAAACCCGGTCCCGCAACCCCCTGTCATCGTTCCAGTCCGTGCTTTGCAGCATCACGCCGCCCAGCCCCGCCCAGGTTTCATCTGTCTGCTGGCGTCCGCACAACGTCGCCCAAACCAGGGCCCAGGCCCGCACAGTATTCTCCACATGATACCCGCCCCCGCCGACCGCCAGCAATGGCTTGCCAAAGTCCAGCAGAGACTGGACGACCTCGACATACACGTTGTTGGTTAACGAAAAGCCGGCCAGCGGGTCTCCGGCCAGCGTGTCGGCTCCGATTTCCAGCACAATCACATCCGGCCTGTACGCCCCAATCAGCGGAAGAACCCCCTCCCGAAACACCTTCAGATAAGCCTCATCATACATCCCCGGAGGCAGCGGAAAATTCACACTGTACCCGCGTCCATCGCCCTCTCCGATTTCCTCCACAAATCCCGTACCGGGAAATAGTGTCCGGCCGTCCTGATGCGTCGATATCGTCATCACATCCGCCCGGTCATAAAAGGCCGCCTGGACCCCGTCGCAGTGATGCACATCCACATCAAGAAACAGCACCCGCTTGCCCGCCTTCACAAATTCCAGACATCCCAAAACAACATCATTCAAATAACAAAACCCGCCGGCTCGTTCGGCATGGGCATGGTGATACCCCCCGGACGGATTAAAGGCAATTCCGGCTTTCCCTTCTAAAATCAGACGAGCCCCTGTTATCGTCGCCCCCGCCGCCAGGACCGCATAATCATAAACCCCGGCAAAAACCGGACAATCCCCCGTCCCCAGGCCCATCCAAAGCATCGAAGAATCAAACTCTCCCTTGTTTGCCCGCTCCAGTGCATCCAGATAAGCCGACGAATGAAACTGCTCCAAAACAGACCGGTCGGCCTTTTTCGGACTGACTTCGAAGACATCTGGACCGCTCAGCAGCCCCATCGAAACCAGTTTGCGCCGAAGCAGAGACGCACGATAGGTCTTAAACGGACAGGTATCCGGATAGGTGTATGCCTCCAGCTGGGGGCCGTGAATAAACGCTTTTTTCACACGCGACCCTTCCAATGTACCGGGACTATGAAAGGGATAGTATATCCAAAACCCGCCGGCTTTCCAGCCTGCTTTGGAAAATTTCTACACTGAACCGCTTCAATCACTTGCTCTTTCAAATTCATTGAAAAAAAAGACTTTCTCTGGTAAGCTCAGGGTTCCTGTTGTTCGCAAAGAAACATGAATTACAGCTGCATAACCGGTATAATTTTTGATATCAAAAAATATGCGATTCATGACGGCCCCGGCATTCGCACGACCGTCTTTTTTAAAGGCTGCCCGCTTCGATGTTCCTGGTGTCACAATCCGGAAAGCTGGGAATCTTCTGACGAAATGATTCACCGCTCTGTCCGCTGTATCCAGTGCGGACGCTGTATCCAGGTTTGTCCAAACAGAGCCATTGAGAAGATAAACGGCAGAATACATCGCATTCCAAGCCGATGTACCGTCTGCGGCGCCTGTATCCTGCCTTGTCCGGCCCAGGCGATGGAAAAAGTCGGCCGGAAGGTCACCGTTAACGAGGTCTTAAAAGAAATAGAAAAAGATTCCATCTTTTATGACCAGTCCGGCGGGGGCGTCACTTTTTCAGGAGGGGAACCCCTTGCCCAGCCTGATTTTCTGCGTGCTTTGCTGACCGCTTGTAAAGAAAAGGGCTTCCATACAGCCGTGGACACATCCTGCTATGGAAAACAGGAAACATTAAAGTCAATTCTGGATTTGACAGACCTCTTTTTGTGCGACATCAAACATCTCGATTCACAAAAACACCGGGAATTTACAGGCGTGGACAATTCCCTGATTCTGGATAATATACATTGGTTAAGCCGGCACGCACGCCAAATTGTTGTTCGTATTCCCATCATTCCGGGCTTCAATGCCTCCCCGAAAGTAATTGAAGCCATCGGCCAATTCATTCAAAACCTGAAAAAGATAAAACAAATTGACCTCCTGCCGTATAATAGTGGAGGACTCGCCAAGGCCGAGCGGCTCGGAAAAAGTGAACAAATGTTCCGCTCCAGCCGGCCTTCCGAGCAGCAGATGCAGGAACTGGCCCAGCGGCTTCGGCAAATGGGCTTTACAGTAACAATGGGCGGATAAAACTTATGAACGAACGAGTTTTCAAACTGCGAGAGCAAAGTGTCAACACCAAACCCTACATCAGCGCCGAACGGGCTGAACTGATTACCGATTTCTATCAGAGCGGCGTCACGATGGAGTTTTCTCCCCCGATTGTCCGCGGCCTGGCTCTGAACTACATCATGAGCCGCAAGCACATCTGCATCAACGATGGTGAATTAATCGTCGGCGAGCGGGGACCGGCCCCCAAAGCCACCTATACCTATCCGGAACTGTGCTGCCATACCCTCGAAGATTTCGAAATTATGGCACGGCGCACCCGAACCTCCTTTGATGTGAGCGAGGATGTCAAAAAGGTTTACCAAGAAAAAATCATTCCGTTCTGGAAGGGCAAAACGATGCGGGAAAAGGTCTTCGCTGCGATGAGCGAAGACTGGCATCGGGCCTTTGAAGCAGGCATTTTCACCGAGTTTATGGAGCAGCGGGCGCCCGGACATGCCATCCTCGACGACAAGATTTACCGCAAAGGCCTGCTCGACCTGCAGGATGAAATCAGCCAGTCCATCCGCAGTCTGGACTTTTACGGCGACCCGGAGGCCCATGCAAAACTCCAGGAACTGAAAGGAATGAAACTGGCGATCGATGCCGTACTGACCCTGGCCCGCCGGTACGCTGAAAAAGCCCAGCAGCTGTCCCAGAGTGAATCCGACCCCGTCCGCAAAAAAGAGCTGGAGGAAATCGCCGCCGTCTGCCGGCACGTTCCCGCCTACCCGCCCCGAACCTTCCGCGAGGCCCTGCAGGCCTACTGGTTCGTCCATCTGGGCGTCATTACAGACCTGAACGTCTGGGATTCCTTCAATCCGGGCCGCCTCGACCAGCATCTGTATCCCTTCTACAAACGAGAGCTGGAAGCCGGAACGCTCACCCGCGAGCAGGCCAAAGAGCTGCTGGAGTGCTTCTGGATTAAGTTCAACAACCAGCCCGCCCCGCCCAAGGTCGGCATCACGGAAGAACAGAGCGGCACCTATACCGATTTTTCGCTCATCAATGTCGGCGGTGTGGACCCCCAAACCGGGCAGGACGCCGTCAACGACGTTTCCTATCTGATTCTCGAAGTCGTCGAGGAAATGCAGCTCGTCCAGCCCAGCTGCTGCATCCAAATCAGCGCCAAAAACCCCGACCGATTCGTCAAACGGGCCTGTCAGGTCATCCGCACCGGTCTGGGCCAGCCGTCCGTCTTTAATACGGATGTCATCATTCGCGAAATGCTCCACGACGGCAAATCGCTCTTTGATGCCCGAAGCGGCGGCCCCAGCGGCTGCGTGGAAGTCAGCGCCTTCGGCAAAGAAAGCTGCATCCTCACCGGCTACTGCAACTGGCCCAAAATCTTCGAGGTCACCCTTCACAACGGGCGCGACCCTCGAACCGGCGTCCAGGTCGGCCCCAAAACCGGCGACCCGGAAACCTTTACAACCTATGAACAGCTGCGCGACGCCTACAAAAAGCAGCTGAATCACTTTATCAACATCAAAATCCGCGGCAACCAAATCATCGAACGGCTGTATGCGGAATGGATGCCTGCCGTCTTTATGTCCGTGCTGGTCGATGACTGCATCAAGCGGGGCAAAGACTACCACAACGGCGGCCCTCGCTACAACACAACCTATATTCAGGGCGTTGGCATCGGCACGCTCACCGATGCCCTCACGGCCGTCAAATTCCACGTCTTCGACCGCAAAACACTTCCCATGCGGACCCTCTTAAAAGCCCTCGAGGCCAACTTCGAAGGAATGGAAGACATTCAGAATCTGCTCCGGCAGGCCCCCTGCTACGGCAACGATGACGATTACGCCGACTCCATCGCTGTTGATTTATTCAACCTTTATTACGACGCTATCAACGGCCGTCCCAACACCAAAGGCGGCAGATACCGCATTAACCTCCTGCCGACCACGGTCCACATCTATTTCGGTCAGGTCACCGGCGCCCTGCCCAACGGACGCAAGGCCGGCCTGCCCCTCTCTGACGGCATCTCCCCCAGTCAGGGAGCGGACACACACGGTCCGACGGCCGTGCTCAAATCCGCCGCCAAGCTCGACCACGCCCGAACCGGCGGCACCCTGCTCAATATGAAATTCATCCCGCAGGTGCTTGAAGGGGAAGGGCTGGACAAGCTGGTTCATCTGATTCGCAGCTACTTCCGGCTCGACGGCCATCATATCCAGTTCAACGTCGTCAACCGCCAGACCCTGCTGGAAGCCCAGAAAAACCCGCAGCAATATCGGCACCTGATTGTTCGCGTGGCCGGATACAGCGACTACTTCGTGGAGCTCGGCGAAGGCCTGCAGAACGAAATCATCGCCCGTACGGAACAGACATCCATTTAACGCCGGCGATTCCGCTTCGGCGGACGGCTATTTCAGCAGCCCCAGCTGCCTGGGCAGCCACATGGACAAAGCAGGAACATAGGAGCAGATCAACAGCACCACAATCATGGCCGCATAGAAATAGCCGATCTGCCTCATCACTTTTGTCACCGTCGTTTCGGCGATTCCGCAGCCCAGAAACAGACATGTCCCCACCGGCGGTGTGCACAGCCCGATGCACAAATTCATAATCATAATGATGCCGAAATGAAGCGGATGGACCCCGAACGTGGCTACCACCGGCAGAAAAATCGGCGTAAAAATCAGAACCGCCGGCGTCATATCCATAAAGGTCCCTACCGCCAGCAGAATCAGGTTAATCATCAGCAAGACCAGGATTCGGTTGTGCGTCAGCCCCAGCAGCGAGGCACTGATGTCCTGCGGAATGCGCTCGGCCGCCAGCACCCAGCTCATCGCCATACTCGTCGCAATCAGCAGAAACACCACCGACGTCATCACCCCCGCCTGCAGCAGAATCCCCGGGATTTCCGACCACTTGACCTCCTTGTAAAACACCACTGCCAGCAGAAACGAATACAGCACCGCTACGGCCGAGGCCTCCGTCGCCGTAAAAACCCCTGACAGAATCCCCCCCATCACAATCACAATCAGCAGCAAGGCCGGCTGCGCCTGAAAGAACCGCTCCAAAGCCTCATTGGGTTCCAGCGTTTCGCCTTTGCCGTATTTCCGCTTCCAGGAAATCAGGCTGCTGACGAGCATCAGTCCCAAACCAACCAGAATCCCCGGAATGACTCCCGCCATAAAAATCGCGGCGATGGAAACCGCCCCGCCGGTCGCCAGCGAATAGACAATCATCACGTTGCTCGGCGGAATCAGCAGTCCCGTCGTGGCGGCCGTAATCGTTACGGAGGCATTGAAATCCCGGTCATAGCCGCGTTTGTTCATCAGGGGAATCATAAAGCCGCCTACGCTCGAAACCGCCGCCGCCGCCGAGCCGGAAATGGCCCCAAACAGCATACACGTCAGAATATTGACCAGGGCCAGCCCGCCGCGGAAATGCCCCACCAGAACGTTTGCAAAATCAATCAGACGACGGGCAATCCCTCCATGGCCCATAAACAAACCGGACAGAATAAAGAAGGGAATGGCCAGCAGAGAAAACTCATCAATGCCTGTCGCCATTTTGTGGGCGACCGCTGTGAAGGCCGGCAAATCGCCCATCGCCAGGATACCCAGCACCGAGGCGATCCCCATTGAAAAGGCCACCGGAACCCCCAGCACCAGCAGAATCACGAAACTGACTACCAGAATGTGAATCGGAAAGTCCATCACTGCTCCTTGTCCTGAACCTCGTCTGCCTGCTCATCCGACGGTCTGAAGAAACGAACTAGCCGTTCATACAGGCCGATTCCGCTGTACAAAAGCATAAAGAAACCGCTGATGGGAACCGCCAGATACACATACCCCATCTGTACCCCCAGCGCCGGCGATTTCTGCTGGAGGCGCAGCGTGATTCGAACCAGCTCCGTCCCGCCGACAATCATCACAAAAAAGGCAAAGAGCACTATGCACAGAAACCCAAAAATCTCCACACCCAGCCGGTCTCGCGGCGGCAGTTTCTGGACAAAATAATCAATCCCCAGATGCGCCCCCCGACCGGTCGCCACCGCCGCCCCCAGCAGTGCCGCCCAAATCAGCAGAAAAATCGCCAGCTCCTCCGTCCATTTGCTCGGGGCCCGAAGCACATACCGGCTGAACACCTGCCAGAGTACATCAACCACCAGCACCCCCATAACCGTCATCACCAGAATTTCCAGACTTCGGTCGAGGATTTTCTTCAACCATTCGGCCATCAGCGAATCTCCTGAATCTTTTCAATCAGTTCGCCCAGCTCCGTGCCTTTATATCGCTCCCACATCGGCCTGACGGCCTGCTGAAAGAGGGTCTTATCCGGCTCAATGACGGTTACGCCGGCCGCCTTAACGGCCTCCAGCGAGGCCTGTTCCGCCTCCGCCCAGAGTTTTCGATTAAACACAACCGACTCATCCGCCGCCTCCTGGAGAATCCGCTGCTCCTCCGGCGTCAGACTGTCCCAAACCCGTGTGCTGATGACCAGAATATCCGGCACACGGACATGTTCATCCAGCGTATAATACCGGCAGACTTCAAAATGCCGCGAGGTCTCAAACGAAGGCGGATTGTTCTCCGCTGCATCCACCACGCCCTGGTCCAGCGCCGTGTACAGTTCGCCCCAGGCAATCGGCGTCGGAGAGCCCCCCATCGTCTCAATCATCTGCATGGACATAATGCTCTGCATCACCCGCACTTTCAGTCCTTTGAGGTCTTCCGGAGTGTAAATCGGCTTTTTGGAATAAAAGCTTCGAGCTCCGGCATCATAATAACAAAGCCCTTTGAGCCCTTTCTCGATGCCGGCGTTCAGCAGCTCTTTGCCAATCGGTCCTTCCGCGACCTTCCAGAAATGCTCCGAATCGCGGAACAGATAGGGGATTCCGAAGATTTTCATCTTCGGCACAAACCCCTCCATCGGCGCCGTCGATGTTTTGGTCATCGACATATACCCAATCTGCAGGGCCTCAATCTGCTCCTTTTCCGAACCCAGCTGTTCGTTGGGGAAAATCTGCACAATCAGCCGGCCGCCGGACTTTTCCTCCACCAGTTTGGCCATATACTCCATCGTGACATGAACCGGATGGCGGGGGCTGAGACTGTGTGCCAGCCGAAGAATTCGAACCTCCTGTTCCCCGCGCAGCACCGATACGGCATACCCTATCGCCAGCCAGGCCAGCATCAGACCGATAAAAATCAAAAGTCCTTTTCGCATAGGCCCTCACGAATCACAGCGCCGGCATTCCATATCAAAGTACCGGCACGCATTCTGAAAACAAATATCCTCCACAATCCGGCCCAGCCAGTCGAAATCCGGCGGCAGCAGTCCCTTTTCCACATCCGAGCCGAGGATATTGCACAGAATTCTACGAAAATACTCGTGTCGAGGAAAGGATAAAAAACTCCTCGAATCGGTTAACATCCCAACAAATCGGCTTAAAAGTCCCATATTAGAGAGGGCCTCTATCTGCTTTTCAATCCCGTCTTTCTGGTCCAGAAACCACCACGCCGAACCGTATTGAAGTTTTCCCGGACAGGACCCATCCTGGAAATTGCCGATCATCGTGGCCATCAGTTCATTGTCCCGCGGATTCAGATTGTACAGAATCGTCTTGGGCAGCAGGTCTTCGCGGTTCAGACGGTCCAGAAAGGCCGCCAGCGGACGGGCAATTTCAAAATCCCCGATGGAATCACAGCCGGTATCGGCTCCCAGCCGCTTCATAATCTTGCTGTTGGTGTTGCGCAAAGCCCCCAGATGCAGCTGAAGCACCCAGCCGGCCTGGGCATCCATCACCGCCATATCATACAAAAGGGCCGATTTGTACTGAAGCAGCTCGGTTTCGTTCAGCGTCTGTCCGGCCCGCAGTTTTGAAAAGGCCGTTTCGACCTCCCGCCGCGTGTAGGGCGCTGCATACACCGTTTCCAGCCCGTAATCCGACAGCCGGCATCCGTTGGCGTGGAATTCATCATGACGCTTATGCAGGGCCTCCAGCAGATTTGAATACGTGCGAATCTCTATGCCGGAAACCTTTTGCAGCCCGTCCAGCCACTGATTCAAAAAACCGGGATTCTCCGCCGCCAGCGCCTTGTCCGGCCGCCAGGCCGTATGCACAAAAATCTCAAAGCCGTCCTGTCGGATACGCTGATGCCACTCCAAAGAATCCAGCGGGTCCTCCGTCGTACAGAGCACCTGAACGTTCATCTTCCGCAGCAGGTTGCGGATGCTGAATTCCGGCATCTTGAGCAGGTCGCTGCAGGCCTCATAAATCCGCTCGGCCGTCTCCGGCCCCAGCAGCCGGTCAATCCCGAAATACCGCTTCAGCTCCAGATGCGTCCAGTGATACAGGGGATTGCGGAGGGTATAAGGCACGGTGGCCGCCCAGGCGGAAAACTTCTCCCAATCCGACGCCGAACCGGTAATCCGCTCTTCCGGAATGCCGTTGGTCCGCATCGCCCGCCATTTGTAATGGTCTCCTTTGAGCCAGGCCTGCGTGAGATTCTCAAAGCAGCTATCCTCGGCAATCAGCCGTACCGGCAGATGGCAATGGTAATCATAAATCGGCATCTTTTCGGCGTATTCGTGATACAGCCGCGACGCCGCCTTGGTTTCCAGCAGAAAATCCTCGTGAATAAACGGTCGCATCGCCGCTTCCTTTCCCAGTTCTACTCTGCCTCTAACAAATCTCTGCCCTTCCCGGCTAAGTCATTTTACCAAAGGTCTCTTGTCAGGCCCGGCTTGGTCGCTTCAGCGCCAGCCGTTTGCCGTCAATTGCTTGTTGTCAATCGCTTGCTGCCAGCTCTTTGCTGTCGGCCGTTTTCTGTCAATTGTTTGCTGTCATTCCCGCGAAGGCGGGAATCCAGACCCTTCACCACAGCCGAAAGTTTCTACACCACATAGGTCGAAGCGGAAGTTTCGCCGCCCCGTCCCGTCCAGTTCGTATGGAAGTACTGCCCGCGCGGACGGTCCACCCGCTCGTACGTGTGCGCGCCGAAGTAATCCCGCTGGGCCTGCAGCAGGTTGGCCGGCAGACGCTCGCTGCGGTATCCGTCATAGAACGCCAGGGCGCTGCCCATCGCCGGAACCGGAATCCCCATCTGGACCGCCATTGTAACCACCCGTCGCCAGCTGGCCTGGCCTTTCTGGACCGCATCCGCAAAGAACGGGTCCAGCAGCAGATTCGACAGATTCGGATTGCGGTCAAACGCCTCCTTAATCTTGCCCAAAAAGACCGACCGAATGATGCAGCCGCCCCGCCACATCAGGGCAATTCCGCCGTAGTTCAGATTCCACTTGTATTCCGCCGCCGCCGCCCGCATCAGCTGATACCCCTGCGCATAACTGACAATCTTGGAGGCGTACAGGGCCTTGCGCAAATCATCAATCATCTGTTTCTTATCGCCCGTAAAGGCCGCCTGAGGCCCCTTGAGCACCTTGGAAGCAGCTACACGCTCCTCCTTCAGGGCCGACAGACACCGCGCAAAGACCGCTTCTCCAATCAGCGTCAGCGGCTGGCCGGTATCCAGCGCCGCAATCACCGTCCATTTGCCCGTTCCCTTCTGGCCCGCCGCATCCAGAATCAAATCCAGCACATACTTGCCCTCTTCGTCCTTGTACGCCAGGATGTCTCGGGTAATTTCAATCAGATAGGAATTCAGCTCCCCCTCGTACCATTCAGCGAAGACCTTATGCATTTCCTCGTTGGTCATTCCCAGGCCGTCCTTCATCAGATGATAGGTCTCGCAAATCATCTGCATATCGCCGTACTCGATGCCGTTGTGCACCATCTTGACGAAATGGCCGGCTCCGTTTTCCCCCACCCAGTCGCAGCACGGCTCGCCCTTGTCCGTCTTGGCGGCAATCTTCTGGAAAATCGGCTTGACATGCGGCCAGGCTGCCGGCGAACCGCCCGGCATAATCGACGGACCCCGCAGCGCCCCTTCCTCGCCGCCGGATACACCTGTCCCGATGTACAGCTTGCCCTTGCTTTCGACATACTGCGTTCGGCGAATCGTATCCGGGAAGTGGCTGTTCCCGCCGTCAATCAGGATGTCCCCGTCTTCCAGATGCGGCAGAAGCTGCTCGATGAACTCATCCACCGGCTTGCCCGCCTTGACCATCATCATAATTTTGCGGGGCTTCTTCAAGACCTTCACCAGCTCCTCAATTGAATGGCAGCCGATGATATTCTTGCCCTTCGCCCGGCCGGCCAGAAAGGCGTCCACCTTTTCCACCGTCCGGTTGTAGCAGGCCACCGTAAAGCCCTTGCTTTCCATATTCAGAATCAGATTTTCCCCCATCACCGCCAGTCCGATTAAGCCGATATCCGCCTGTGCCATAGGTTCATCTCCCGTTTTTTAAGGTTTCTCTTTTACTGAAATCGTTCCCGATACGCCCAAAGCCCCAGCCCCGGATTGGAAATGAAAAATACCTCTTCCCCGTCAATGCTGTGAAATCCGTCCGTCCGCTCAGCGGGCTTGTATTTCTTCATCATCTCATTCAAATCCCCCCACGCAAACCCCACGGATTCGATTTCTTTGCGGCTCAGTTTGCCCGGGCAGTACCGCACCAGAAAACGCCCCTCCGACGAGCCGTGTATCAGATGGGCCGCTGCGCTCAGATTGGCCTGCAAATCCTCATTCTCCGCCGTCAGGGCCAGGACCCGCTCTGTCCCGACATACCCGTACTTGCGAATCAGCCGGTCAATCTGAGCATCCTCCCCAAATTCCACAAGCCCCGGCGCCAGAACAATCAGCTCCCCGCCGTCGGCCATCGCCATTCGTGTCCGGTAAATGCTCTTGTTGCCCAGCCAGGTACTCTTGTATTCCTCCGGGTCCAGATAGACAACCGCTTTCTTCAGCGGCCGCTCGAGCATTGTAAAATTGACCTGCAGAGCCAGCCGGGCCGCCTGCAGGAAGCACTCCGTATCATCCCCAATAAAGAGTCCCCGCACTTTCGGTCGGCCGCCTCCTCCGTCCACCACCGTCAGCACATATACAATCGGCAGGTCCTTAAGAAAATGCTCCGAAGCATAATTCAGAACCCGCCGAACCGGCGTATCCG
Organism: Anaerohalosphaeraceae bacterium; assembly: GCA_037479115.1. NCBI lineage: Bacteria > Pseudomonadati > Planctomycetota > Phycisphaerae > Sedimentisphaerales > Anaerohalosphaeraceae > Anaerohalosphaeraceae bacterium. Next base: position 32,849 of record JBBFLK010000016.1, read on the forward strand.
CACGGCCCATCATCCGCTCCATTCCATAAACCGCCCCGAGGAAATGACTTTTGTTGATGCCCTCCGAGCCGCCGGTGCCGACCAAAATATTCTTATTGTAATTGGCCATCCCCGTGACTTCGTGAGGCACCACCTGGCCAATTGAAAGAATCAGGTCATATCCGCCCTCCGGCAGCAGTCGGTCCACCTGGGCCGGCCAGTCGTAATCGACCTTTCCTTCGCTCACCTGACGAATGAACGATGCCGGCACCTTGCCCATCGTCACAATCCCGTTTCGCCAGTCGTGAACCCGGAACATCGACAGGGGCATCCCCGGATACATCTTTCGGATTTCCTCCGGCGTCATCGGCCGATGTGTCCCGATAGCCGGCAGCACATCCGTCAAAGACGCCCCATAATAATCCCAGGCCATTTGGGTCAGAAGACCCGCCTGCGAATGCAGACGGGTGATATCCGGCGGCACCGCCAGCACTTTTCGCCGGGGGCCCAACTGCTCCAAAGCCGCCAAAAGTCCCTCCCGCAACTGTTCAGGCGTCAATTCTTCCTGCGGATTGCCGCGAGCATAATAGAGCATATTTCACCCAATCATTAAACGCCGCTGAATGCATTAAAGCCGCCGTCAATCGGCACCACCACACCGGTCACAAAACGGGAGGCGTCGCTGATCAGCCAGCGGACGGTCCCGCACAGTTCCTCCGGACTGCCGAACCGTCCCATCGGGGTATGAGCAATAATCGTCTGTCCCCGCGGCGTCAGGGCCCCGGTCTTCTCATCCGTCAGCAAATACCGGTTCTGCTGCGTCAGGAAAAAGCCCGGCGCAATCGCATTCACGCGAATTTCCGGCGAGTAATTCTGGCACATATGCACCGCCAGCCATTCGGTAAAATTGCTCACCGCCGCCTTGGCCGCCGAGTAGCCCACCACTTTTGTCAGCGGACTAAATGCGCTCATGCTCGAAATATTCAGAATGACCCCCCTCTTTTCCTGAGCAAAATACCGCCCAAAAACCTGAGACGGCAGAAATGTCCCCATAAAATTCAACTCGAATACGGAGCGAAGCGCCTCCTCCGGCAGGTCAAAAAACGGCATCTGTTCCGAGGTAGTGGCTTCCTTTTTGTTGCCGCCGGCCCCGTTAATCAGCACATCCACCCGCCCCATCGTCTCTTTGGCACAGGAAAACGCCTCCTGAATCTCTTTTTTGTCCAGAACATTGATGCGAAGCGGCATCGCAAAATGCCCTTGCGATTCAATCTTTTGGGCCAGCTCCTTTGCGCGGAACTCATCATAATCCGCAATACAGACCTTTGCGCCGGCCGACGCCAAATCCTCCGCAATCGCCCCGCACAAAATCCCCGCCCCGCCGGTAATGACCACACATTTGCCCTTCACATCAAACCAATCCGCCATCGGCCGGACTCCTTACACTTTTTTTTGCTTATTTTTTCTCGTTTTCGCTTATTTTTTCTCGTTTTTTGCCTATTTTTTCTCGTTTTCGCCTATTTTTTGTCGTTTTTTGCTTATTTTTCTCGTTTTTGCTTATTTTTTGTCGTTCCCGCCCTTTTTTTGTCGTTCCCGCGCAGGCGGGAACCCAAACCCTTCCAAATAAGTTCTGTCAACACTTTTTATCCTCAAAACTTGAGATTATTTTACGTCACGGCAGACAAAATTTGCAAGTTTTTTATTATTATTCTTATATCTTATTGTCGTAAAATATTTTACAATCCACCTAAACAAACACCGCAGAAACCTTGAAAATACTCAAGAATTGAGATATTATAATTGTTCTATGGAAAAAACCGCAATCAATTCGAAGGCGGCCGGCCGTCGAAACGAGAAAGTCGTACTCTCTCTTCTGGCCAGGCATGGCCCCCTGTCCCAGAGTCAAATCTGCGAAATGACTCATTTGGGCAGTTCCACGGTCAGCACCATCGTCAGCCGACTTCGGGACAAAGAGTGGATTCACGAAACCCCTCTTCCCAGCGGAAAACGCGGCGCCAAGCCTGTCCTGATCCGCATCAATCCCCAGGGGGGACATCTAATCGCCGCCGAAATCAATCCGCACACGCTTCGACTCGGTCTGTTTGACTTCCACTGTCAGCTGACTGAACAAATCGCCATCGCTCTTGCTGGAGACCATTCTGTAGAGAATGTTCTGCGGCTGCTTGAAATCAACATTCGAGGGCTGGTCAGCAAAGCCGCCATCCGCCCCGACAGAATCCTCGGCATCGCCGTCACCCTCAGCGGCTCCATTACCCCCGCCGGGGTCGTCGAACTGTCCAGCCCTCTCGGATGGAAATCGGTTCCTCTTCAGCGGCTCCTCCAAAGCCGTTTTGACTGGCCGGTGGAAATCTACTCCACCAAAGTGCGGCTTTTGGCGGAAATCCGCCTTCAGCCCTCGCTCCAGTCCAAAAACATTATCTATTTCAATATCGCCGACGGCGTCGGATCCACCCTCTTAATAGACGGCAAACTCCTGTACGGAGCCACCCGGCGAAGCGGAGAAATCGGGCACATCACGGTAATGCCCGACGGCCCTTTGTGCGGCTGCGGACACAAGGGCTGCCTGGAGGCCCTGATTTCCGGACCCGCCGTCCTGCGAAAAATGCGGCAGGAACTCGCCGAAGGAGGCTCCTCTCTTCTGCACCAGCGGCTCCCCGCTCTCCGCTCTCCGGAGCAGGCCGTTGAAGAGCTGGCCTGGGCCGCTGAAAAACAGGACCCTTATGCCCTGTCGGTTCGGGATTTTATCGCCGACCGCCTCTGTTACGCCGCGGCCGCCGCCGTCAACCTCTTCGACCCGGATGTGCTGATTCTCGCCGGCTATGTCAGCCAGCCCTTTCTCCCTTATTTCACACAACGCCTTCAGGACTACTTTGTCGAACACGTCTATGATTTTGCATCCAGAACCATCGAAATCATCCCCGCCCGCGCCGGCAAAGAAGCCCTCATTCAGGGGGCTGCCGCCGCCCTCTTTCAAAATGCGATTGCCCCCGCCTGAACGCCCGTTAAGGATTCATGCCAAATCCCTTGCGTTGGGCCAATCATTCCGGTAAGATGCTCAATTACAGGGATTGAAAACAAAGACCGTCAAACGAAAGGGATTGTGTATGAAAAAAATCATCGCTGTGTTGGGGCTGACCGCCGCTGTTCTGTCCGGATGCAAAGCCAACCCTAAGCTCGTAACCTGCCAAAACGAAAACCAAACTCTCCAGCAGGAACTGACTGAAGCCCGCAAAACCATCGAACAGCAGAATGAAAAAATCGCCAGGATGCAGAAACAGTACGAAGAGGTCAACCAGCAGGCCCTCGAAATTACTCGGACCTTGATGGAAAAATCCACCCAGTTCAAAAACGAATCCCTTCAAAAAGACAAACAAATTCAGGAACTTCAGAAACAGCTCGCCGAACTCCAGAAAAAACTGTCGGAGACCGCCGGAACGGCCAATCCATAGTCCCGACAGCATCCGATGTTTCTCAGGGCCGCTCATCCGCAGGATGACCGGCCTTTTTTTATCCAGTATGGTTTGATTTTATCAGACCTCGTGAAATCCCGGACACGTCGTTCCGGAAAAGTCCTGGATTCTCTTCGTCCTTTTTCCGTTAACCCCCGCAGTTTTTCGCCCCATCCTCACACAAGTTGTTCTTTTTGCACAACTCCTGCTTAAGCCCTCTTTCTCTTTATCCGAATTGAATGCCAAAGGTCTAAATCCCTTTTGCAAACAAAGACCGATAACCTAAAGCCAGTTAGGAGTCAAACTATGACAACGGCCGTACAGGAAACAACCGCAAGAAAAAACGGTGCTCAGGAAGGCAAGTACCTGACCTTCGCTCTCGGAAAAGAAGAATACGGGCTGGAAATCCTGAAAGTGCGGGAAATCATCGGCTATATGAACATTACCGCCGTCCCCCGCACACCGGAATTCGTCAAAGGCGTCATCAACCTGCGCGGACAGGTTATTCCGGTCATTGACCTGCGTCTGCGGTTCGGGATGGACGCCGCCGAAGTCACCGACCAGACCTGCATCATCGTGGCGGAAATCAACCAGAACGGCAAAACCTTCAACGCCGGCCTGATTGTGGACCGCGTCCAGGAAGTGCTCGACATCGCCGCCGAAGACATCGAGGAATCCTCACATCTGGGGACCGCCGTCCAGACCGATTTTATTCTGGGCATCGGAAAGGTCGGCTCCTCCATCAAGATTCTGCTGGACATCGACCAGGTCCTCGGCAGCGTCCGCCTCAGCGAATCCGCCGAAACCGCTTCCGAGTAAACCATGCAGATACGATTAAAAATAAAAATGTATGAACAGCATTGAAGTCCAACTCCAATCTGAACAAAGGAGATGAGTATGCTGAAAAATCTGACCTTAAAGGCCAGACTGCTCACCTGCGGACTGATTTTAACGCTTGGGCCGATTTTGGTCATTCTGGCCATTGTGAGCATCCAGAACCGGCGGATGACAAACGTGGCCGATGAAGAAAGTACAAAAATGGCCTATAACGACCTGGACCACCTGGCTCAGCACATCTACAACATGCTCCAGGTCGAGCAGATGTCCATCCAGGAAAATATTAACCAGGCCCTTCGGGTCGCCCGGGATATCTTCCATCAGACAGGCGCCATACGGCTGGATGAGTCGACCGTCACCTGGCAGGCCGTCAATCAGTTCAGCCAGAACACCCAGACCGTCACCCTGCCCAAATTGATGGTCGGCGACACCTGGCTGGGCCAGAACACCAGCCGCCAGGTTCCCTCTCCGATTGTTGATAAGGTCAAAGACCTCATGGGCGTCACCTGCACCATCTTCCAGCGGATGAATGAACAGGGCGACATGCTGCGGGTCTGCACCAATGTCGAAAAGGCTGACGGCACCCGCGCCATCGGCACCTTCATCCCCAGAATCCAGCCGGACGGAACCCCCAACCCCGTCGTCGCTGCCCTGCTCGAGGGCCGCCGATATGAAGGAAGGGCCTTTGTCGTGGACCGATGGTACATCACGGCCTATGAACCCCTCTATGACGCACAGAAAAAGGTTATCGGGGCCCTGTATGTCGGAATCCCCCAGGAACGCTGCACGAATATCCGGCAGGCAATTCTGAAAACCGTTGTCGGCAAGACCGGCTACGTCTTTGTGCTGGACTCCAAAGGCAGCTACATCATTTCCAAAGACGGCAAACGTGACGGGGAAAACATCGCGAATGCCAAGGATGCCAACGGCGTGCTTTTCATCCAGGAAATCTGCAAAAAAGCCCTTGCCTCCAAACCCGGCGAAATCACCGAACAGCGCTATCCCTGGCAAAACCCGGATGAACCCGCCCCGCGGGAAAAAATCGCCCGCATCGTGTATTTCCAGCCCTGGGACTGGGTTATCGGCGTCAGTTCCTATCTGGATGAGTTCTATGAATCCAGTGCCCGGCTTCGTTCAATCGGCCGTGCTTCCATGATTCAAATCGGTATCCTGGCAGCTGTTTCTTCAGCCCTCTGCCTTCTGATTTGGTTCTTCGTTTCGCATAAGCTTACAAACCGGCTGACCGAAGTCGCCGAACAAATCCTCACGGGCGTCCGGCAGGTCTCCGACGCTTCCGGACAGGTGGCATCGGCCTCCCAGACCCTCGCACAGGGAACGACTGAACAGGCCGCCGGCCTGGAGGAAACATCTTCCTCGCTCGAAGAGATGGCCGCCATGACCAAACAGAATGCCGACAACGCCGCTCAGGCCGCTACCCTGGCCTCCGGTGCACAGCAGGCCGCCGACAACGGCGCCAAGGCCATGCAGAAAATGCTGACGGCTATTGAGGAAATCCAGAAAAGTTCCGACGAAACGGCCAAGATTATCAAAGTCATCGATGAAATCGCCTTCCAGACCAATCTGCTGGCCTTAAATGCCGCCGTGGAAGCCGCACGAGCCGGAGAAGCCGGAAAGGGTTTTGCCGTCGTCGCTGAAGAAGTCCGCAACCTGGCGATTCGGTCCTCAGAAGCGGCGGAAAAAACCGCAGAGCTGATTGAACAGTCTGTCAAAAACGCCAAAAACGGTGTTCAAATCTCCAACGAAGTCAAAACCGCTCTCGACCAGATTGTCAGCGGCATCGGAAAAACGTCGGCTCTGGTCAATGAAATCGCCGCCGCCTGCAAAGAACAGGCCCAGGGAATCGAACAGATTAACTCGGCGGTTTCCCAGATGGACAAGGTCACTCAGCAGAACGCCGCCGGAGCGGAAGAAGCCGCCAGTGCCGCTGAGGAACTGGCCTCACAGGCTGAATCGATGAAACAGACGGTCTGGCAGCTCCAAACCCTCGTCCGCGGCGGGTCGGAAGCAACCCCCCAACAGGCCGCAGCCGGACAGCTGTCTTTGTCCAACCAAATCTTTCATCAGATTGCAGAGGGCTCAAATACCCCTCCGACAAGCAGGAATTTCTCTCGTTTTACAAACCATAAATAAGGAGTTTGTCTATGCCAAAGTCACTGATGATAGTCGATGATTCGGCCACGATGCGGAAAATCATCATGCGCACCGTCCGAATGTCCGGCCTCGAATTCGACCGGACCGAAGAAGCCGGAAACGGAGCCGAGGCGATTGAAAAACTGAAGGCCTCACCGGTGGACATCGTCCTGTGCGACATCAACATGCCGGAAATGCCCGGCACAGAGATGGTCAAACAGGCCCGCCAGCTGCCCAACTGTCAGAACACCAAAATTATTATGGTTTCTACGGAAAGTGCTCAGGATTTGATTAACAGTGTCCTGGCCAGCGGCGCCAACGGCTACATCACCAAACCCTTTACACCGGAAAAGTTTCAGGAACAGCTGGCTCCGTTCATGAGCTGAACGCAGGGCAAGATGCAGAAAGGACCCAATCATGATCGAACAGAAAACCTACCACGAAATTGTACTCGATGCCGCCAAAGAAGTATTTGAAACGATGATTTTTATGGAAATCGAGCCGTCCGCTCAGGCGTCTATCGATGAATCCGCCCTGTCTCTGCTTGGAACCATCACCTTCAAAGGCGACATCGAAGGATGCATGGGCATCAACCTGTCCTGGCCCTGCGGACAAACCATCGCCCGCAACATGCTGGCCCTCGAGCCGGATGCAGAGGTCTCTCAGCAGGAAGTCTGCGATGCCGTCGGCGAAGTGGCCAATATGGTCATGGGAAGCATCAAAAGCCGCCTGCAGGATATGTATCCGGATATCGCCGTCTCCATTCCGACCGTAGTCACCGGCAGAGAATTGAACAGCAACCTCGGCGAAGGCGCAGAAAAAGTAGCCGTGCCCGTCTGCCTGAATGAAGAGTTTACGGCTGTATTTATTCTTTTGTATCGAAGAAAATAAATCAGCCGAAACTGGAAAGGACTCATCGGCCATGACAGAACCAACCGTCCAATCCGTCCCGCTTGAAACGATTCTGCCGCAGGTCAGCACTCTGTCTATGCAGACATTCTGCGAAGACATGGACGGAATGCTCGGCATCTCCATCAGCTGCGCGCTCTGTCAGGCCGCCCCGGGAACCCTCGACAGACTCAAACCCTTCTTCCCCAAATTCGCCGCCGTCTATTCCATCAAAGCGCAGGGGACACTGAGCGGACGCTTTGACCTGCTCCTCGATAAAAATGCCCTGTTCCTGCTGTCCGGAACCATTGTCATGCTGCCGGAGGCCAAAATCAAAGAGCAGTGCAAACAGGGCACCCTCGAGCAGGCCCTCAAACTCAGCGACACCATTAAGGAAATCGGCAATCTGACCGTCGGCGCCTGGGACCGAATCTTCCGTGAACATCTTCCCGGACACAAACACCTGCTCCAGACCAACACCCAGATTCTCAATCCCTGGGACAAACCCGCCGAAGTCTTCGGATTCAAAGAAGACACGCCCTGTCTGCTGGTCGTGTGGGAAATGACCGTCGGCGACTATCCGCCCTTCCATGGAGCCGCCGTCTTCCCGGCTGCTCTTTTTGAGCCGCCCAAAGAGGAACCGGCTCCGGCGGAAGCCCCCGCACAAACCCCGGCGGAATCCGCCGCAGCTCCTGCGGCCGCCCCTGCACAGCCCGAGCCGGCTGCAAGCCAGCCGCCGCAAACCCCCGAACCCGCCGCAGCCGCACCGGTCTGTCCGCAAACTCAGGAATCAACCGAACCCCATCCGGTCTGGAATGCCATTCAGCAGATGGTCCAGTCTGCCCCGGATGGAAGGTCCGCCGCCCCGCTGGACGCCGCTGTTCTGAACTGCCCGGCCCGGCTCTTTATGAATCCAAAACCCCTCTGGCTGTCTCCAAACGACTCCGTCGAAACCGCCCGCCAGCGGATGCAGCAAAACAATACCCGGTACGCTCTGATTGAAGAAAAGGACCAACTCGTCGGCATCCTGTCTCAGGGGGATGTCAATGCGGCCCTCAGCCCGTACCTCCGCTCTCCTTTTGAGGAGTATCGACGCCCCCTCGATGAGGCCTCTTTGCAGATACGCATCCGATGGTTCATGAGCCGGCCCGTCCATACGGCCTCACCGGATACACCGATGTGGAAAATAATGGATCTCATGTGCCGTCATCAAATCCGCGCCGTCCCCATTCAGGACGCCGGCGGGACCGTTACCGGTCTGGTAACCGTCATGGAAATCTTTCAAACCCTGCTCAAAACGCTGTCCGGCGGCTCTCCCGCCGCTCAGCCGGAAGCCACAAAGGACTGTACAAAAACGGATTGAAATGCTTATGGAAAAGACAGTGAATATCACAGAACTGATTGAACAGGCCGCCGGCAAGCTCCCCCTGCTGGACCCGCAGGATACCCGCGACATCGAGGAAATCGCCGGCGTCTTCAAACAAATCGAAGAAGCCGTCAAAGCCCTCAGCGGCTGGGAGGAGTCCTCCCGGCTTCAGGTGCAATCCCTGGCCCATCTGGGAGCCGAACAGATTGAAAAACTGCTCCGACAGGAAATCCAGTCCTCCGAGCAGGTTCTTCAGGAGCTCACAAAGGCCGTCAGTCAGCTGCAGACTCTGACACAGTCCCTTTCTTCTGCATCCGGTGCTGCAGCCGCTCCGACGTCCACGGCCGCTCCGACGGAAACATCGGAGTTCCCACCGACTGTCATCGCCCCCGACGATGCCCCGCTCGTTCAGGATTTCCTCAACGAATCCCGCGAACATCTCGAATCCGCGGAAACAGCGCTTTTGAGTCTCGAAGCCGACCCAACCAACACGGAAACGCTCAATCAGATCTTCCGCGGCTTCCATACCATCAAAGGCATGGCCGGCTTCCTGAACCTGACGGCCATTAATCGGCTGGCTCACGTATCCGAAAATCTGCTCGACCGCGCCCGCAAAGGCACCCTCACGATGTCCGGAGCCGCCAGCAACCTGGCCTTCGGCTCCATCGACATGCTCAAAACCATGCTCAAAGACCTCGAAGCGGGCCTGGCTCAAAATCAGCCGATCCCCGCTCCCAATGACCTGCCGGCCCTGATTCAGAAAATCCAGGACTGTGTCGAAGGCAGACTCCAGGCGGAGCCGGCACCCGTCCCGGCCGATGTCGCTCAGGACAGACAGCTCGAACCCATTCTTCAGCCCGAATCCCAGACCCAAACCGCCGTCTCCTCATCCGCCGCAGTCTCCTCCGCCGCTCGCGAAACCATCAAAGTCAGCACCAAACGGCTGGACGACCTGATCAACATGACCGGGGAACTGGCCGTCGCTCAGCTGATGATTTCTGAAGAGGTCAGCAAAACCTGCCACACCGACAGCGACCTCTACCGAAAAGTCGCCAGCCAGTCCAAAATCGTCCGCGACCTGCAGGAATTGTCGATGTCCATGCGGATGATTCCGATGCAGGGCGCCTTTCAGAAAATGGCCCGCCTGGTCCGCGACCTGTCCCAAAAGGCCGGAAAACCCATCAATTTCCAGACCTCCGGCGAAGAAACCGAGCTGGACCGCACCATCGTGGACAAGATTACCGACCCGCTGATTCATATGGTGCGAAACTCCATCGACCACGGCATCGAACCGCCGGAGGAGCGAGTCAAAAAAGGCAAATCCCCTCAGGGGCTGCTGCGACTGTCGGCCTACCATCAGGCCGGCAGCATTGTCATCGAAATCGAGGATGACGGCCGCGGGTTGAACGCCGAAAAAATCCGCAAAAAAGCCCTCGAAAAAGGGCTGATTTCCGAACATCAGGAACTGACGGAAGAAGAGCTGCTGAATCTGATTTTCAAACCCGGCTTTTCCACCGCCGACAAGGTCACCGAAATCTCCGGCCGAGGCGTCGGAATGGATGTGGTCAAGAAAAACATCGACGCCCTCAACGGAAAAATCGAAATGAAAACCGCGCCGGACAAAGGAACAATCTTTTCGCTCCGGCTTCCTTTAACGCTGGCCATTATCGACGGACAAATCGTCACCATCGGCTCCCAGCGGTATATCATCCCGATCAATTCGGTCATTCAGAGCCTGCGGCCGACCCCGGACCAGATTTCCACGATTCGAAACCGCTCCAAAGTCGTGATGATTCGTGGACAGCTTCACCCGCTCATTCCGCTCTACAAGCTCTTCCGCATCTCTGGTGCGGTGGAAGAACCCGAACAAGCCCTTCTGGTAGTCGTCGGAGAAGGCAGCCGACGATGCTGCCTGCAGGTCGATGACCTGCTCGGCCAGCAGCAGGTCGTTATTAAATCCCTTCGCGGATTGGGCAAAATCAAAGGCGTTTCCGGCGGTGCCATTATGGGCGACGGCCAAATCAGCTTGATTCTCGACGTACCGGGGCTCCTCGAATTGGCCCAGGACCCCGATGCAAATCTGTGAGGTGAGCCTATGACTTTAATCCAGCCTATCTTGGACGAATTGGTTCTGACGGATGAGCAGTTTGCACGGATTTGCCGAATGGTTTATGAGCACTGCGGCATCAATCTCCACGAGGGCAAAAAGGAGCTCGTCCGCGCCCGCCTGGCCAAAATGCTTCGAAAATACCATATGAAATCCTACGACGAATACATCGATTTCGTCCTGCAGGATGTCGGCGGAAAAACGTTCTACGAAATGATCGACCAAATCAGCACCAACCTGACCAGTTTTTTCCGCGAACCCAAACACTTTGAATACCTCACACAGAAGTTTCTGCCGGAACTGATTGCCAAAAAGCAGAAAATCGGCCGCCTCCGAATCCGCGCCTGGAGCGCTGGATGTTCCTCCGGCGAAGAACCTTATTCGATGGCCATCACCCTGCTCGAATCCCTCCCCAAAAATCAGACCTGGGATGTGCGGATTCTGGCCACGGATATCTCTACACGCGTCCTTCAGACGGCTCAGCAGGGGCTCTACGAAGCCCAGCGTGTCGCTGCCGTCTCCGCCGACCTCAAACGACGCTACTTAATCCCGCGAAAAGAAAGAAACGGAGAGATGTACTACGAAGTCGCCTCTGCTGCCCGAAACATTCTTACGTTCAAGTACCTGAACCTGATGGACCCCTGGCCGTTTCGAGGCCCTTTTGATTTCATCTTCTGCCGAAATGTAATGATTTACTTTGACAAACCTACCCAAGAAAAACTCGTCAACCGTTTCTGGGATATCCTCGATGTCGACGGGCATTTCTTCACCGGCCATTCCGAGTCCCTGACCGGAATCCGCCATTCCTTCTCTTACGTACAGCCGACTATCTATAGGAAACAATGATGCTCACAGCTGTGAAAAAGAAAAACATCGTCGTGCAAGTCTCGGACGCCCGCATCTCTGCCGACTTGGATTCGGTCCTCGTGACCTACTCGCTCGGTTCCTGCGTCGCCGTCACCCTCTATGACCCCGCCGTCCCAATCGGCGGCATGATTCATTATCAGCTGCCGGAATCCTCTATGGACGCCGCCCGAGCCCAGCTCGAACCGTTCATGTTCTGCGATACCGGGATGGATGTTCTCATCCAGAATCTGCTCCGATACGGCGCCGACAAACGCCGTTTGATTGTCAAGGCCGCCGGAGGAGCGGCCATGAAAACCGGTCCGCAGGGGTTTGATATCGGAAAACGCAATTTTCTGGCTTTGCGAAAAGCCCTCTGGAAATACAGCCTGCTGCTGAAAGGTCAGGATGTCGGCGGCGATCAGCCCCGCAACTTTTACCTGCATCTGGATGACGGCACCGTCATTGTCAAAACCGGCGGAATTGAAAAAATCTTGTAAAAGGAGCTTAAAAATGCCTCCGGCTGCTACGGAAACGACCAAGGTTTTGATTGTCGATGATTCCGCGATTGTCCGAAAAATCCTCAGCACCCAGCTGGGAGCCCATCCGTCGATTGAAGTGATTGCCACCGCTCCCGACCCCTATATCGCCCGCGACAAAATCGTCCAGCTCAACCCCGATGTGCTGATTCTGGACGTCGAAATGCCCCGAATGGACGGCGTCACCTTCCTGAAGAAACTGATGAAGCATCATCCGATGCCGGTCATTATTTTCAGTTCTTTGACGCCGCAGGGCAGCAAAACCGCCATCGAAGCCCTCGCCTCGGGTGCCGTTGAAGTCCTGGCAAAACCGGGGCCGTCCTATTCCGTCGGCGATGCCTGTAAACATCTTTGCGAAACCATTCTGGCCATTCCCAAAGGCCGTTATCCCAAACCCGTTGCGACACAGGCCGAGCCGGTAAAACCTCTCGAATCCGCCTCGATGCTCGAGACTACAAACAAAATCCTGGCCATCGGCGCCTCCACAGGCGGGGTACAGGCCCTCACCTGCGTCCTGTCCGCTCTCCCGCCGGATTGTCCGGGAACCGTCGTCGTTCAGCATATGCCCGCCCAATTCACCCGTTCCTTCGCGGAGCGGCTCAACAGCGAATGCAAAGTCCAGGTCAAAGAAGCCGCGGACGGCGACTCCGTCATCCCCGGCAGAGTCCTCATCGCCCCCGGCGGCTATCACATGGTTCTCCAGCGTTCCGGTGCCAATTACTACGTCTCCATCAAAGACGGACCCGCCGTCTGTCATCAGAAGCCCAGCGTCGAAGTCCTCTTCAACTCCGTCGCCAAATATGCCGGCCCCAACGCCGTCGGCGCCATCCTCACCGGCATGGGCAATGACGGCGCCAAGGGACTGTTGGCCATGAGACAGGCCGGCGCCCACACCATCGCACAGGATGAGGCCACCTGCATCGTCTTTGGAATGCCTAAGGAAGCCATCAAACTGGATGCCGCCGAGGTCGTTTTGCCGCTCGACAAAATCGCCTCTGCATTGATTCAGTACGCGCAAAATTAAGACAGAAAAAAAAACTTGCAGCCCCCCTTCTCGGCCGGTATATACAATTCCTGTTTCGAGATAGAACAAGTCGAAAAAACAGGAATCTGCTGATGGCGATTGAAATTCTTTTGCCTCGTTTAGGTCGGACAATGGAACAGGCCGTCATTGTGGCCGTCCATGTCCAGGTTGGACAAAAAGTCAGCAAAGGCCAGGTCCTGGCCGATATCGAAACGGACAAGGCGGCCATGCAGATTGAATCCCCCGCCGATGGAACCATACGCGCCGTTCTCGTCGAACCGCCGGTTACTCTGCCGGTGGATACCCCTCTCTTTGTGCTCACCGAAGACGGACGACCCATCGACCCTGAACGGCTGGAAAAACTCAAACAGCAGGTCCAAACCGCCCGCGAAAGGGTCCTCGAACCCGCTGCTCCCCTTGCCCATTCCGTTTCTCCTGCAGACCTCCTGCGGATTCCGGAAGCCCCCTCCCTCATCAGACCCCAGGAAGCCGTGAAGGCCTTTCAGACTTCCGGTGCCGTTGCGCCTGCCCAGTTCAAACCCGGCAAAAAAGTCCCTTTTACACGCTGGCAGGCCGTCGTAGCCCAAAGAATGCTCCTTTCCAAACGTCAAATCCCCTGCTTTTACCTGAATCTGCAGGTCGACGTGACAGAATTGGCTCAATTGCGGGATACCCTCAAGCAAAAGGGCAACAACCTGTCTTATAACGACTTTCTCCTCAAAGCCGCCGCCGTTTCCCTGCGGCGATACCCCATTTTAACAGGTCGTCTGGGGACAGATACCATTGAGCTGGCCCCCCAAATCGATATCGGACTGGCTGTTGCCTCCGAACAGGGGGTTGTCGCACCGGTCCTGCGGGCGGTGGATACCCTGTCTTTGCCCCAGATTTCCGCCGCCGTTGAAGATCTGGTCACCCGAGCACGCCGAAACGCCCTGCGCCCTGAAGACCTCGACGGCGGTTCGATGACCGTCAGCAATCTGGGCGGCTACGGTATCGACTCCTTTATCCCAATCGTTATCCCCGGTCAGACGTCCATTTTGGGCGTCGGACGAATCCGCGAACAATGCGTCCCCGACGGGAACCAAATCCAAATCCGAAAACGAATGACCCTCACCCTCTCGGTAGATCACCGCATCGTCAACGGTGCAGAAGCCGCCCAGTTTCTTGACCATATCAAAAAACTGCTCGAACACCCCCAGGAACTGCTCGACAACCCTTAAACACCCCCGCCCCAGCCCGGGAAAATCCCCAGCAGACCCCGGCGAATCATCATCACGGCAATCGCCGCCAGAATCAGACTGGCCACTTTGGAAAGTGCCTGCGAGCCCGTTGACCCCAGCAGCCGATTCCAGAACTCCGCCGTCAGCAAAATCCCGACCGCCAGCACCAGATTCAGCAGCACCGCCGCCAGCGTTGCCGCCAGCCCGTGCACATCCACCAGCATCAGACTGGTCGTCAGTACCGCCGGCCCCACAATCAGCGGCACCCCCAGCGGAACAGCCCCCAGCGTATCCACCCGACGGGCAAACTTGGTCCCCGAAGTCAAATCCAGGGTCGCTATAATAAACAGCAGCGCCCCGCCGGCCACCATAAAATCAGAAACGCTGATGCCCAAAAAACGAAAAATACCTTTGCCCAAAAAGATGAATCCCACCGCCACCGACAGCGCTGTAAAAAAGGAATGTTTAACAACCCGACGGCGTTCCGCAGGCGAAACCCCTTCAACAAGCCCCATATAAATCGGCAATATCCCCATCGCATCGACCGCGACAAACAGCGGAACAAAGACCATCCAGAAATCACGCATACACTCCCTTTCGCGATTCCCTGCTCCCTGAGCTTATCCCAGTTTCCGCGGCCCTTTGGTTTTCGCCTTCCAAACCGGCTTCGGGCCGTTTGAGTATAAAAAAACCTGCCCGCTTTTCCGCAGGCAGGTTGGAATCCTCAACCCCGTTTCACCAGGCCCGTTTACGCCTCAATCCGCTCAATCACAACCTGCTGATATTTCTGCCGATGTCCGATTTTCTTCTTGGAGTTCTTGCGGCGGCGGAAATACATCGGATACAGCTTGGGCCCTTTGACCACCGACTCTTCGGCTGTCCCCTGGAAACGGGCCGTCACTTTAGCCCCCTTCACATACGGTTCGCCGATTCGAATCGAATCCCCATCCCGCACCAGCAGCACCTTGTCCAGCTGAATCGTCTGAGCGTCCGCCGGTGCATCCGTCAGCTCAATCCGAAGCATATCTCCCTGAACGACCTTATATTGCTTGCCGCCTTGTTCGATAATCGCGTACATTGTCTTCCTCATCTCTTAAAAAACTTTGTCCAATCCCAAACCTATAAGAGTCAGGTATTGTAGATTTTTTTAATCTTCTTGTAAAGTCTTTTTTGCCGGCAATTTTAAAAAACGTAACCCCTTGTCCAAAAAGACGTTGCCGCACAACGCCTCTTCCGCTTCGTCTGCCGGCTGATTGGAAATCTTATCCATTGCCAAAGAACCGCCGATATTCTATGATACCCCTTTTACAAAAATCGACCGGAGAATCGGATATGGAACTGGCTGTTCTGAATGAAAACCTGCTGCCGCTCACCGAAGTCCCGCTGGACAAAATGGACCGCGGGCTGTTCTTCGGAGACGGCGTCTATGAAGTGCTCCGCAGCTACCACGGACGCATCTTTGCCCTCGAAGAGCATCTGGCCCGCTTTGAACGAAGCGCTGTCGAAATCCAGCTGGGCGGTTTCGACATCGCCCAAATCCGCTCGCGTATCCTCGAGGCCTTCGAAAAAGCCAGCTTCCGGACCGCCAAAATCTATTTTCACCTCACCCGCGGCTGCGAACTCCGCGAACACCTGCCCGGCCCGAATCTCAAACCCTCCTTCTTTCTGACCGTTCAGGAGCTCCACGACGACCCGAAAAAAAAGGAGCACGGCATCCGCGTCTGCACCCATCCGGACCTGCGATGGAAGCGATGCGACATCAAGTCTCTTAATCTGCTCCCGAATGTCCTGGCCCGCATGGAGGCCGACCGAAAAGGATGCACCGAAGCCGTTCTGGTCAATGACCAGGGGGTGATTACGGAGGGGGCGGGTTCGGCCTTCTTTGCCGTCAACGGCAAAGAAAAAACTCTTTATACCCATCCCCTCGGCCCTCAAATCCTGCCTTCTATCACCCGAGCCGTGGTCCTTCGAATCGCCCGCGATGCCGGGCTGACACCTGTCGAGCAGGCCGTCACGCCGCAGCAGGCCGCCCACATGGACGAGCTGTTCCTGGCCGTAACCACCAAAGACATCCTGCCGATTACGCAGTTTGACGGAAACCCCGTCGGAACAGGCCGACCCGGCCCCTGCACCGCCGCCCTTGTCAAAAAGTTCCAGGAATACGTCGCCGCCTACGCCCAGCGTCCTTAAGAACAGGGTCGCTGTTCTATCTGCTCAGGCTCACAGACCCGATTCGGCCAATCCCTGCTCCCTGACAACGGATGACTGACCACTGACAACTGATAACTGATAACTGATGACTGATAACTGATAACTGATGACTGATGACTGATAACTGATGACGACGACTGACGTCTTCCTTGTCCTTCCCGCTTCCCCCCTCTCATTCCCGCGACCTGTCCTTCGAAGCTTCAGCGAAGGAGGAAGGCGGGAATCCAGACCTTTCCCGCGACCTGTCCTCCGAAGCTTCAGCGAAGGAGGAAGGCGGGAATCCACCCTTTTCGAGCCTTTTTAACGCTCGTTCCTCCCCGCCCTTCCAAACCCAGGGAAACATCCAATCAGGAAAGGGCAAAAAAACCTTGCTGAAGACCCGACTTTTCTTTAAAGTGTTTCTTTTGAAGGAAATAAAGAAGGATGCAGATGGAAAGGAGCCCTCATGTCTCGCGGCCAGTCGCTGATGCGCCAGTGGAACCTCTTGAAAGCCCTCCAATCCGTCTATTTCGGCATTGACAGCCAGGAACTGGCCCAGCGCCTCGAATGCAGCCAGCGGCAGGTCCTGCGGGACCTGAATATCCTCCGCGAACTGGGCTTTCCCATCACCTACGAAGAGCGGGATTTCGGAAAGCGTTTCTGGAAATTGAGCCGCCATTTCATCGAAAGCGACCGGCTTGTCTTTACCCCCACAGAACTCATCAGCATCTACCTAAGCCAAAAACTCCTCTCTCCGCTGTCCGGCACCCAATTCGGCGAAGGACTGGCCTCGCTTCTGGAGAAAATCAAGGCCATGCTCTCCCCCCGCACCCTCGAATACTTCTCCAGACTCGAAGAACACCTTCTGGTCAAAACCTCCGCCCTGAACACCTACGCCGCCCACGACAAAGTCATCCGCATCCTCACCCGCGCCGTCCAGGACTCCCAGACCGTCCGCCTCCGCTATCAATCCACCCGGCATCCCGAGCCCTACGAAACCCTCTATCAGCCCTACGGTCTGATTTTCTTCGACGGTGACCTGTACTGCATCGGCTGGATGCAGCGATACGAAGAAATTCGCACCCTCAAAGTCAGCCGCATTCAGAGCGCCGAATCCACCGGCCAATCCTTCCGCCGACCGGCCGACTTCTCCCTCGTCCGACACGTTCAGGACAGCTTCGGCATCTTCTCCGAACCCGCTGCACCGTGCAAAATCCGCATCCGTTTTAACGGCTGGGCCGCCGCCAACGTCCGCGAAACACGCCGACACCCCTCCCAAACCATCCTCGAAGACCAAGGAGACCGGCTGCTGGCCCAGTTTGAAATCGCCCCCAGTGCCGAGCTGATTCGCTGGATTTTAAGCTTCGGCTCCCACGCACAAGTCCTGACACCGCGTTCCCTCATCCGGCAGCTCGAAAATGAACTGCAGCGGATGCTGGAGCAATACACAGCGACCCAAAAAAATTAAAAATTTTTTCTCCCCGTCAAACCCCTATTCATAGATTGTTTTCCGAATCCAAAGCCCCAAAAATCGTAGGTCTGACCAGCCCTGTCATCCCCCTCCGCCTCCCCCAAAACAAAATCCCCTGACCAGCCCTGTCAGACCATCCCCATATTATCTTAAAGGAAGGCCGTGCTGTCTCTCAGTATTTCGAATGCAGAATCGAATGAAACAGGAGAAACCTAAATGAACGAAGAAGTCAGGGGAGTCCAAATTCTTGCCGATTTATCCGAAAAACTTCAAACCAGACCGCCGTTAACCTATCGGAATTTGACGCTGGTTCCGCTGGCCGGACTGAACGGCTCGGTCTCTTATCTGCTGGCCTCCGAAGCCATCGAGCAGGGGCTGCTGACAGTCCGGGAAGTCAGCACAGCAGGACAAGTTAATTCCCTGCGTGTCGAAAACAAAAGTCCGCATCGCATCCTTCTGCTCGACGGCGAAGAACTCGTCGGAGCCAAACAAAACCGTATTCTGAACACCACAATCCTTTTGGAGGCCCAAACCGTTCAGGATATTCCCGTCTCCTGTGTGGAGCAGGGTCGCTGGCATCACTGTCGGCCCGATTTTGCCTCCGGCGGCCTCTCGTTCCCCAAATTGCGGGCCTCAAAAACCCGCCGGGTTACCGAGTCGCTCTGCTCCATCGGACAACCCTTGGCCGATCAGGGCGAAATCTGGGACGAAGTGGACCATGCGCTCCAGGCATTTGAGCTCCATTCTCCAACCAAAGCGATGAAAGATGTGTACGACCGTCAAAAAGACAGCTGGGAGGATTTTACAAAAGCCCTCCCTTACCCGGAAGGAGCCTGCGGAGTGGCCGCAGCCATCTGCGGACGTGTGCTGATACTGGATGTTTTCGATAAGCCCGACACCCTGAAAAAAATCTGGCCGCGCCTCACCGCCGCCTATGCCCTCGAGGCGCTCCAGCAAAGAAAGGAACCCGAAAAACCGTTCGATGAAAAAAACGCCCGATTCTTTCTCGACGGCCTGAAACGATGCCAAACCCATCTGTTCAGGGCCGTCGGGCTCGGAGAGGAACTTCGCTTCCAGTCCGATGAGCTCTTCGGACAGGCCTTATGGTTTGAACAGTCCGTCATCCATCTGGCCTTATTTCCCAATGACGGACGCGAACACGGGCAAAGCCGAATGATGCCGCCAGCCTTCCGGCGGTCCCGGTACATGTACTAAGGCGTCAGCGTTCTCCTTGGAGATAGGCGGGGTGCAGAGAATGCTCGCGGCGAGGGGAGAATAGCGGCAGAAGGGCTTGGTAGGAAAGCCCCGGCTCTCTGCACAGCGGAGGACACTCGGCGGAAAGCCGAGGCGTCCTCCGCCTTGCCGCCGTTGACCGTTTGAATCAGGTACAATGCAACAAATGGATTTTCTTACGGATTGAAACAGCAATAGAACTTCAGCAAAGGAGCGGAATTATGACGGCAAAACAAACGCGTCCCCGATGGAAACAGCGGCTGCTGAAATGGCTGCTGAGCCCCAGGGAACTGGAATGGCTTCAGGAAGGACCTCAGGAAGTCCGTCACATTAACAGCGAACTGTACAAAATCTTCCATTGGCTCAAGTGGCTCAAAGAATACACCGACACCGTCGCCAACGAGGCGGAAGCCGACCGGTTTCTGTCGCTGGAGGCCTGGCTGGCAACTCGGCAGGAGTTTGAGGATGACCTGGACCCGGAGGAACAGGAGGAACTGCAGCGGCAGCTCGAACGCCAGATGGAAGAGCAGGAATGGATGCGCCGATTGGGCATGGATGAAATGTATGAGGCATTCAAGCGAGACCCTGAAAAATGGCACAAAGACTTCAATGACCGGCTCTATCCGTGGAAATCCTTCCAGGAAGTCTGGAAGCTTTGTCTGGAAAACTCGCATCGGCGGAGCATCGAACGGCTGCGGAAACAGCTGGGGTTTCCAAATCCCCTTCCTCCGTCCAAATCCGAAAAGCCGGCGTATTCGGTTGTTGAGGCAGACAACGCCCTGAATGCACTAAAACCTCAATCCGCAGAAAAAGACAAAACCTAACAGCACCTTCGGGCGGCAGGCGGAAAATAGCTCGTTTCCGCTTGCCGCCGGCCGCCGCAAACCGGACTCTAACCTTCTATGCCTTCTTTGCCGCCCTGCCTTCAGACAATCCCCGCTGGAAAGTCGAAAATTGGAAATCGGAAATAGAAAATTGGAAATGGAAACTCGAAAATCCCCCCACCCCTCCCCCGTCCACCTGCATCCCTGTATTCCTGTATTCTTGAATTCTTATCTCCCCGCCCCCGTCTCCCATCGCGCCCGGAGGGATTCGAACCCCCGACCTGCGGATTAGAAATCCGCTGCTCTATCCAGCTGAGCTACAGGCGCCGGATTGAAACGGCACTTTCCCCGCCTCAAACCCCGCAGGGGAAAACTCGCCGACTAAACCCATTATAAACCCCGCCGGCACAGCCGGTCAACCCTCAGCGCCGTTTGCCCGCCAGATACTCATTGATGGCCGCCGCCGCAATCCGCCCCTGCCCCATCGCCAAAATCACCGTCGCCGCCCCCAGCACAATATCCCCGCCCGCATACACCCCCTCCAGGGACGTGCGGCAGTTCTCATCCACCTCAATATTGCCCCATTTGTTGAATTTCAGCCCCGGCGTCGTCTGCTGCAGAAGCGGATTGGCCCCGTTGCCGATCGCCACAATCACCGTATCGACATCCAGCACAAACTCGCTGCCCGCAATCGGCACCGGACGCCGACGCCCCGACTCATCCGGCTCGCCCAGCTCATACCGCAGGCACTCCACACCGACCACCTGACCCTGCTCATTGCCCAATATCCGCTTGGGATTCTGCAGCAGACAGAATTCCACCCCTTCCTCTTTGGCGTGATGCACCTCTTCCACCCGCGCGGGCATTTCTTTTTCGCTCCGCCGATACACCAGATACACCTTTTCCGCCCCCAGCCGCACGGCCATTCGCGCCGCGTCCATCGCCACATTGCCGCCGCCGAAAACCGCCACCCGACGGCTGCGGGCAATCGGCGTGTCCGCCCCCCGGCCGAACTGATAGGCCTTCATCAGATTCGCCCGCGTCAGGTATTCGTTGGCGCTGTACACCCCGACCAGCTGTTCTCCCTCAATGCCCATAAACTTCGGCAGCCCCGCCCCCACTCCGATATACACCGCATCAAAGCCGTCCTCTTTCATCAGCTGCTCGATTGTCCGCGTCCGCCCCACGATAAAATTGCAGACAATCTCCACCCCCATCTTCCGCAGCGTCTCAATCTCCTTGTGCACAATCGCCTTCGGCAGACGAAACTCCGGAATTCCGTACACCATCACCCCCCCCGGCTTGTGAAACGCCTCAAAAATCGTCACCGAATGCCCCGCCCGCCGCGTATCCGACGCCGCCACAATCCCGCCGGGACCGGACCCGATAATCGCCACCTTCTGCCCTGTCGGTGCGGCCACCCGAGGTGTCTCGGCCCTGTCCGCCCCCCAATCCGCTGCAAACCGCTCCAGCCGGCCGATCGATACACTCTTCATCACGTCCTTGAATTTCAGCCCTACGGTGCATTTTTCCTGGCACTGCACCTCCTGCGGACACACCCGACCGCAGACCGCCGGCAAAAGCGAATACTCCTTGATTATCTCCAGCGCCTTGGCATAGTTGCCCGCCGCAATCTGTGCAATAAAAGCAGGAATCGGAATCCGAACCGGACAGCCCTCCACACACGGAGCCGTCGGACACTGAAGACACCGCAGTGCCTCCAGCCGCGCCTGCTCCTCCGTATAGCCCAGCGCCACTTCATTCATATTCGACCGCCGAACCACAGGGTCCTGCTGCGGCATCTCCTGCGGAGGAATCTCAAATCGCTCTTTTGTCTTCAATTGCCCGCTTCGCTGCTTTTCCAGCAGTTCCTGAAGTTTTTTAGACAGTTCGCTCACCGCAATCTCTTCAACTAATTTTGATTATTCTTTCTGTCAAAAACAATCTCATTCCCTCGGCCTTTTTCTCTCACACAAAGGCCTTTTTCTCTCCCGAGAAAGTTTTTGTCATTTCCGCGTAAAAATTTGTCATTCCCGCGTAAAATTTTGTCATTCCCGCGTAGGCGGGAATCCAGCCATATCCTTCTTGCGACTTGTCCTTCAAAGCTTCCGCGAAGGAGGATGGCGGGAATCCGGTCTTTCCCGCATCTTGTCCTCCGTGGCTCCAGGTCAAGGAAGAAGGTAAAAGGCATTCTCCGCTTGCGTCGGCTCTATCCCCGCGGCTCCAGCCCGATTTTGCACCGATGCTGCCGGTACTCTTCATACGCCCGCTGTTCCAGGTCCTTGTAGGCGGCCATGCGCTTCATCATCAAATCAAAATTGACCTGATGGCCGTCAAACTCCGGTCCGTCCACACAGACAAACTGCGTCTTGCCGCCCACTTCCACCCGGCATCCGCCGCACATCCCCGTCCCATCCACCATAATCGTATTCAGCGAAACCTGCGTGGGAATCCCGAAGGGGCGCGTCGTCTCGCAGCAGAACTTCATCATAATCGTCGGACCGATGGCAATCACAAAATCGGGCTTGGGCTCCCGCCGGCAGACCTCTCCCAGCGGCTCTGTCACCAGCGCCTTGCGCCCGTACGAACCGTCATCGGTCACCACAATCAACTCATCGCTGAACTGCCTGAATTCTTCCTCCAGAATCAGCAGCCCTTTCGTTCGCGCCCCCAGAATGCTCACAACCCGGTTTCCCGCTTTTTTGAGCGCCTCAGCTATCGGCAGAAGCGGCGCAATCCCAATCCCCCCGCCCACACAGACACAGACCCCGAACTGGTCAATATGCGTCGGCTTGCCCAGCGGTCCCGCTACATACCCCAGACTGTCTCCCTCCTTCAAATCCGCCATCTGAGCCGTCGCCTTGCCCACCCGCTGAAAAATCAGCCGAATCGTCCCCTTCGTCTCATCCGCTCCGGCAATCGTCAGCGGAATCCGCTCCCCGCCCTCCTCATCCACCGAGACAATCACAAACTGCCCCGGTTTCCGGGCTCGGGCTACATACGGCGCTTCCACCTCCATTTGAAAGACATGTTCTGACAACTGCTTTTTAGACAGGATGTTATACACACTCTAACCTTTTCTTATCCCCGGCACCATAAATAACAATCACTTATAATAAAACAGGGTTATCCTTATAATAGACAACCCCGTTCTTTTCAAGACATTTTTGGCTTGAAAAAGAAAAAAACCTACACACGGCCTCCTATCTCCATCAGGAGGCGTTCCATAACAGCCGGGGCCGAGGTTTTGCCTGTCTTAATCTGATAATCCGCTTCTCCGAGCTGAGCAAGAATCCAGGCCAACTGCCGCACAGAAAACGGCCTGAGCTGCTCAAAAAAAGATTTCTGGATTTTTTCCCAAACTCCGACCTCTTTGGCAGCCGCCGCTTCCGACACCCCCTTTTCCAGCAGACATTTGGCCGTAAAAAGCCGCCGAAAATGGTAGGCAAACGCCCCCACCACAGTGAACTCCGCCGACTTGTCCGACTCAAACATCACCCGAAGCCGCCGCAGTGCTTCGGCCGTATTCCTTTTCATCAGCACATCAATCACATCAAAGGCGCCAAACGTGCGGTTCTGCCCGACCAGTCGCTGAACCTGCTCCGGCGTTATGGTCTTCTGCTCACCGACAAAAACCGCCAGTTTCTCCACTTCACCGCAAATCGCCCCCGGCTCATCTCCCGCCAGCTCCACGAGCAGCTGAGCCGCCGGCAGCGTCAGCGTCTTTCCAAAATGACTCCGGCAATACTCACACGCAAATCGCGGCAGTTCCCACGCTTTGACTTCCGTCTCAATCAGCCCGCCCAGCTGAGCCAAACGTTTCACCAGCCGGGTCCGCGTATCCGCCTTGCTGACCGTTAAAATCAGAATCCCAGTCGGGCTCGGATGTTCCAGATACTCTTCGAGCCGCGCCCGATTCCGGGAAAAAAACTCGTCCGCATTCTGAATCAGTACCACCCGACGGCTCGCCAGAAAAGGCACCGTCCGCAGCTCATCCAGAACTTCTGCAATTTCAGGAGGTTCTTCCCCCGTCGGTTGCCAAAGTGCCAGCTGCCTTTCCTCCTCCGTCAGGAACTGCTCCGTCAACCGGCGGGCCTGGCGGGCATTTAAGAAGGAATCAGGTCCGGCAATCAGATACAGCGGACTGACGGCAGGCACAGATGCAGCTCGCTTGGCGTTCATGAATTCTCCTCAGACGCCTCCCCGGATTCCTTCGTCTGGCTCTTCGGTTCCGACGATGTCGGCGGTTCTTTGTCCTCCGGCACAATCCGCGCCGCCGCCACCAGCTTATCGCCCTCTTTGAGCGTAATCATTCGGACGCCGGCCGTATTTCTGCCGATTTCACGAATCTGCTCCAGCCCCGTGCGAATCATCATTCCGTTGGCGGTAATCAGCATCAGCTCATCCTCATCATGCACGGTCTTGAGGGCCACAACCTTCCCGTTGCGCTCCGTGGTCTTGATGTTAATCAGACCCAGCCCGCCGCGATTCTGCGGCCGATATTCCTCAATCGGCGTCCGCTTGCCGTAACCGTTCTCACAGACCGTCAGCAGCGAACTGTTCGGCTCGGCAATCACCAAATCCACCACCTCATCCCCCGGACGGAGCCGAATCCCCTGCACCCCGCGGCTGACCCGCCCCATCGAGCGGACCTGCGTTTCCGAGAATCGAATCGCCATCCCGTCCCGCGTGCCCAGAATAATCTCATCCTCCCCGCTGGTAATTGCCGCCCCGATCAAATCGTCATTCTCATCCAGTTTAATCGCAATCACGCCGCTGGAGCGCGGATTGCCGTAGGCCGACAGCACGGTCTTTTTCACCAGACCGTTCCGCGTCGCCATCACCAGCTGCCGTGTATCATCAAACGTGCGCACATTCAGAATGGAGGCAATCTTCTCCTGCGGGTCCAGCTGCAGCAGGTTCACCAGATTCCGCCCCTTGCTCTGACGCGACATCTCCGGAATATGATAGACCTTCAGCCAGTGGCAAATCCCCCGATTCGTGAAAAACAGAATCGTATCGTGTGTCGAGGCCGCAAACAGATGCTCAATAAAATCCCCTTCCTTGGTGTCCGACGCAATCACTCCTTTGCCCCCGCGGCCCTGCTTGCGGTAGGCATCAATCGGCGTACGCTTGATATACCCGCCGTGGCTGATCATCACCAGCGTCTCTTCATCTGCAATCAAATCCTCCAAATCGGGCTCATCCGCCTCCTCCGTAATAATCTCCGTCCGGCGCGGGTCTTTGTACTTTTCCTTGATTTCGTACAAGTCCTCCCGAATCACATCCAGCTGAAGATTCCGATTGGCCAGCAGCGCCTCATAATCCGCAATCTTCTCGGCAACCTCCGCATACTCCTTGGCCAGTTTCTCAATCTCCAGCCCCGTCAGCCGCTGCAGCTGCATCGTCAGAATCGCATCCGCCTGCGGCCCTGTCAGGAACTGGTCCTGCCGGCTCCGCTCCGTCACAAACGCCTCCGGCAGGATGCGTTTAAGCGTCTCGGTTTCCGCCAGCCGCAGCGGTTTTTTCATCAGATTCTCTTTGGCCGTCGGCGCATCCGGCGAGGCCTTAATCAGTGCAATAATCTCATCAATATCGCTGACCGCCAGAATCAGCCCCTCGAGAATATGAGCCCGGCTGCGGCATTTGCGCAGCAGAAACCGCGTCCGCCGCCGAATCACTGTCAGCCGATGGCTGATAAACAGCTTCAGCATCTGCTTGATGTTCAGCGTCTCCGGCCGGTTGTTCACCAGGGCTACATTGTTCACCGCAAAGGTCGTCTGCAGCGGCGTATAGCGGTACAGCTTGTTGAGCACCACATGGCTGTCGGCATCCTTCTTCAGTTCCACCACAATCCGCATGCCCTTGCGGTCCGACTCATCCCGAAGGTCTGCAATCTCATCAATCGTGCCGTCCCGAACACATTCGGCGATTTTGGCTACCACATTGGCCCGCACCACCTGATACGGAATCTCCGTAATCACAATCCGCGTCTTGCCCTTCGAGGTCGTCTCAATATGCGAACGGCACCGCACCTTCAGATGTCCGCGGCCCGTCACATACGCATCCAGAATCCCCTTGCGGCCGCAGATGATGCCCCCCGTCGGAAAGTCCGGCCCCGGCAGCTTTTCCAGAATATCCTTAAACCCGCAGTCCGGGTCGTCAATCATCAGCAGCAGCGCATCGCAGACCTCCCCCACATTGTGCGGCGGAATATTTGTCGCCATTCCGACCGCAATTCCGCTGGCCCCGTTAACCAGAAGATTGGGAAATTTCGACGGCAGCACCACCGGCTCCGTCCGCGTCTCATCATAGTTCGGCACAAAATCCACCGTGTCCAGCTTCAGGTCTTCCAGCATGTCCATCGCCGCCTGCGTCAGCCGCGCTTCTGTATAACGCATCGCCGCAGGCGGGTCCGCATCAATGCTGCCGAAGTTGCCCTGCGGGTCCACCAGCAATACCCGCATATTCCAGTCCTGCCCCATTCGAACCAGCGTGCCGTAGGTCGCCTGGTCGCCGTGCGGGTGGTAGTTGCCGCTTGTATCGCCGACGATTTTGGCGCATTTTCGGTGTTTGGAGCGAGGCCCTAGATTCAAATCATTCATCGCCACCAGAATGCGCCGCTGAGAGGGTTTCAGCCCGTCCCGAACATCCGGAAGAGCCCGCGAGACAATCACGCTCATCGCATAATTCAGATACGAGGTCTTCAGCTCATCCAGAATCTGTTTTTCTTCAAATCGCTCCGGAAATTCCGTTTTGGTCTCGTCCATAAACGTCCTTTTCTCACACGGGTCATTCCGCAAAAAATCTCTTTGTCAAAAAGGGCAAAACCCTTCCAATTCAGAAAGAATGAAGTGTACCGCCAAAAAGAGGTTTCGTCAATGTTTCTCGGGAAAGTTTCTCGGAAATACAATCTTCCTAATCCCTTTGAAACCAGGAAGTTAGGAAAAACCATCCGCCGAAGTGCCCCCTCTTTGGCCGCACCCCGCAAGCGCCCCGAAAAACGGTTTGAAATTATCCCTTTCTCTCCAGGGCTGCCCGGACCAGACCCGTAAAAAACGGATGCGGCCGCAGGGGTCGGCTTGTCAGTTCCGGATGGGCCTGGGTGCCCATAAAAAAGGGATGATTCGGAAGTTCCAGAATCTGCATGATCGGCTGATTCGGCGCCTTGCCCGAAAAAACAAGCCCCGCCTTTTCGAGGATTTCGATATACCGCGGATCCACCTCATACCGATGCCGAAACCGCATTCGAACCGACGCAGCCTTTCCGAACAGCTCCCACGCTTTCGTATTCGGCTTGATTTCCACATCCCGGCCCCCCAGCCGCATATTCCCCCCAAGCCCTTCAATCTTCTTCTGTTCGGGCAGAACATCAATCACCGGCTCCGCGCACTTCTGGTCCACTTCTGTACTGTTGGCCCCTTTCAGCCCGCACACATTCCGTGCATATTCAATCACCGCCGCCTGAAACCCCAGACAAAGTCCCAGATACGGCAATCTGTTCTCCCTCGCATACCGGACACAGGCAATCTTGCCCTCAATGCCCCGCACCCCAAAGCCCCCGGGGACAATAATCCCGTCCACATCCCGCAGATGTTCGGCGGCATTCTGCTCCGTGACCGTTGTGGTCTCAATCCATTTGACGTTCACCTTGCAGCCGAGATGAACCCCCGCATGCTCCAGCGCATTCAGAATGGACGCATAACTGTCCCGAACCGACGTGTATTTGCCGGTAATCCCGATGGTGACAGACCTCGTCTCCCGCCCGATTTTGTCCGTAAAATCACACCAGCGCCCCCACTCCTTCCGCTCATACCCCAAATTGATGCGGTCCTCGATTTTGAGCATCCGGATCACCTCAAAATCCAGTCCGCACTCCCGCAGCATCGCCGGAATCGCATAAATGCTCGCCGAGTCATGCATGCTCACCACCCGCTCCAGCGGAACATTGCTGAACACGCTCATCTTCTGGCGGGCCTGCTCGCGGACCGGCTTTTCCGAGCGGCACACGATAATATCCGGCTGAATCCCCATCTGCATCAGCTGCTTGATGCCCAGCTGGGCCGCTTTGGACTTCTGCTCGCCCAGCGTCTTCGGCTCCAAAATATACGTCAGCGCCACAAAGCACGTACTGTGCGGTCCCTCTTCATACGCCAGCTCCCGCATCGCCTCGATATAAAAGGCATTTTCCAAATCCCCCACCGTCCCCCCGATTTCCACAAACACCACATCCGCCTTGGCCGACATCGCCAGTTGCCGCAGTTTGAGCTTCACCTCGCCGGTCACATGCGGAATCATCTGAACATCCCGCCCCAGATAATCCCCGTGCCGCTCCTTATGCAGCACCGAACTGTAAATCTGTCCGCTCGTGGCAAAATTCGCGCGGCTCAGATTCTGGTCCAGCATCCGCTCATACGTGCCCAAATCCATATCGGTTTCCATCCCGTCATCCAGCACGAACACCTCGCCGTGCCGATAGGGATTGAGCGTCCCCGAATCAATATTCAGATATCCCTCCAGTTTAATCGGCGCCACCCGAAGCCCTTTATCCTGAAGCAGCTTGGCCAGACATGAGGAAAAAATCCCCTTGCCCAGCCCGCTCATCACCGTCCCCATCACAATCACATATTTCGTCCGCCCCTTCTGGTATCCTTCCGGCAGCGGCAGGAAAAACTCATCCTCCTGCGTCATCTGGCTGATTTTCGCAAACAAATCCTGACTGCTGAACTCATTCATTCCAAACCTCAAATTGTTTATGCAACTGGGGCCGATTTATCGGCTCAAAACCCGCTTGACAAACTCCTCATACTGGGCGGCCGTATCGATTCCATCCCAGGCCTTTTCGACCATCGCCGTCCAAATCGTATAACCGTTCTCAATCGCCCGCAGCTGCTCCAGTTTCTCAATCTGCTCCAGAGCACCGGGCGGCAGTTTCGTAAAGGTCATCAAAAACGACTTTCGATAGGCATAAAGCCCCAAATGCCGTTTGTACTGCTCCACCGCTCCAACCCCCCCGTTTGACCGGTCATACGGAATCACCGAGCGGGAAAAATACACCGCCCGCCCCTTCGCATCCGTCACACACTTGACAATATTCGGGTCCGACACCTGCCGGGCCGTTTCAAACGGCGCCAGCAGCGTCGCCATATCCGCCTCCGGATGGTCCGCCAATAATTGAGCCGCCCGCCGCAGATACTCCGGATTGATTTCCGGCTCATCCGCCTGAAGGTTCACCACAATCTCGCAGTCCAATCCGCCGACCGCCTCGGCAATCCGGTCCGTACCGCTCGGATGGTCCGAACGGGTCATTACACACGGTGCCCCGAACTCCCGGCACGCCTGCATCACCCGTTCATCGTCCGTCGCAATCAAAACCTGCTGAGCAAATCGCGATTTCAGCGCCTGCTCATAGGTATGCTGAACCAGATATTTCCCCGTTTTTTTGGCGAGAACCTTCCCCTCCAGCCGGCTGGACCCGTATCGGGCGGGAATGACGATAACCGCTTTCACCAGTCTTTCTTTCCGTGCAGTGTGTTCTCTTCCGTTCCGTTAACCACTGCTCGGATACCATAGACCAAACAGTCCCCCCTGTCAAGGCCGCCCAAAACTTTTTCCGCCCTTGCAAAATTTCCTGCCCCGGGTACGATAACAGCTATGAACCGTATCCAAAATCCACAGGAGGCGGCCGACTCACTCCTGTCCGCTCTGCGGCAGAGCCGCTGTGCCGTTGGCCTCACCGGTGCGGGGGTCTCCACCGCCTCCGGAATCCCTGATTTTCGCGGAGCCGGCGGTCTCTATTCCAAAATCTCTCCGCGCACCTTCGAAATCGATTTCTTCTTATCCAACCCGGGCGACTATTACAAAATCGCCCTCGAACACATCCACCCCCTGGCCGACAAAACCCCAAACCCCACCCATACCATGCTCGCCCGCCTCGAGCAGGAAAATCTTCTGAAAGCCCTCATTACCCAAAATATCGACGGACTCCACACCAAAGCCGGTTCCAAAAACGTCATCGAATTTCACGGCAATGTCATCGACTTCTATTGTCTGGAATGCGAAAGCCCTTCCTCACGCGTGGAGGTGGACAGCCAAATCCGCTCTGCGGGCGTCCCCAAATGTCCCCGCTGCGGCGGGCTCATCCGCCCGGGCATTGTCTTTTTCGGCGACCTGATCCCCCTTGAAGCCCTCCAAAAAGCCCGCGAATACAGCCGGCAGGCGGATGTTTTCGTGGTACTCGGCTCGTCGCTGGAGGTCAACCCTGCCGCATCGCTGGCCCTCGATGCCCAGCGAGCCGGCGCCAAACTGGTCATTATCAACCGCGGCCCCACCCGCCTGGACCCCATCGCCGATGAACGTTATGAAGTGGACCTGACCGACTTTTCCAACGCCGTTTTATCCCGGCTTCCATAAAGGAACCTGCACGATGAAAGACGCCGGCCGCATCTTTCCGGTCCTCTTGCCTGGGGGGAAACCGTTGAAAACCCCGCATCTGAAAGGCTCATTATGTTCGCATCCTGCCTGACTTTGTTTGCATGCTTTTTTTCAATGCTCCTGACCCAGCCGCCCGCCGAACATACCGAATTTCGCCCGGGCGAACGATGGCCCGACACCGACGGCGTCCATATCAACGCACACGGCGGCGGCTTCCTCTATCACAACGGTATTTATTACTGGTTCGGTGAACACAAAGTCGAAGGCCGACGCGGAAATAACGCCTGGGTCGGCGTCCGCTGCTACTCCTCCCAGGACCTGTACAACTGGAAAAACGAAGGCGTCGCCCTCTCCGTCGTCCCGGACAACCCCGCTCACGACCTGGCCGCCGGATGCATCCTCGAACGCCCCAAAGTCATCTACAATGCCAAAACCGGCAAATTCGTCATGTGGTTCCACCTCGAGCTCAAAGGACAGGGCTACCGCGCCGCCCGCTGCGGCACAGCCGTCAGCGACACCCCGACCGGCCCCTATACGTACCTGAGAAGTTTCCGGCCCAACGCGGGCGTCTGGCCTGAAAACGTCCCCGATGAACGAAAGAAACCCCTCGACGGCATCGAGAATATCGCCTTTTCCGGCGGCGGTCTGCCCGAGGGCTATTCCATCGAGCAGCTGAACATCTTCGCCCGCGACTTTGAAGGCGGCCAGATGTCCCGCGACATGACCCTCTTTGTCGATGACGACGGCAGGGCCTACCACATCTACGCCTCCGAAGAAAACAGCACCCTCCATATCTCCCTTCTGACCGACGATTACCTTGCCCCTGCAGGCCGATACATCCGTGTCTTTGAAGGCCGCTATATGGAGGCCCCTGCGATGTTCAAACACAACGGCCGCTATTTTCTGATGATGTCCGGCTGCACCGGCTGGGCCCCCAACGCCGCCCGCTCCGCCGTCGCCGACTCTATCTGGGGCCCCTGGAAAGAGGTAGGAAACCCCTGCATCGGCGAAAACGCCGACAAAACCTTCTTCTCCCAAAGCACCTATATCCTCCCCGTGCACGGCAAAAAAGATGCTTTCATCTACATCGGCGACCGCTGGAATCCCGAGAACGCCATTGACGGCCGATACATCTGGCTGCCCGTCATCCTCAAAGACGGCCGATTCGAAATCCGCTGGCTCGACCGATGGTCCCTCTCCTGGTTCGATAAAAATGAACAGCCCCAACCCCCCAAAAATTGAAAGATGCGCCCTCCTCTTCCGTAAATAGATGCGAAACTTTCCCTTTTCCCCCGCTTTCTCTCAAGTCAGTTTAGAGTTTAGGTTTTTTCGGATTTAGTACTTCGAATTTTGCTCTTGTTTAGAGTTTAGATTTTTAGCATTTAAGATTTCTTTTGAATTTTCGAGCTTCGAATTTCGAGCTTGTTTCGGATTTAGATTTTTAGAATTTAGGATTTCCCGTATTTCGAATTTCGAGCTTCAAGTTTCCCCGTTATTCCCGCATTTCCCCGTCATCTCTGAAAGCGTGTTTTTTGTCAACAGGAGTTACAACTCCCTTCACTT